>JBIIMV010000365.1:0-2710 GCA_044337805.1 Bacteroidia bacterium | reverse complement strand
GTATAAGGCACCGATGCATTATGAAAATGGAGGCTGGGTACAAATGGCGCCCGACAGTTATATCAGACCGGCAGGTTCAGATATCCGTTATCCCCTGATCAAAGCCGTCAACATACCGTATGCACCACAAAAAAAATTCTTTAACAGATGCGGAGAGTACCTGAACTATACCTTGTTTTTCGCTGCCATTCCCGGCGATACGGCATACATCGACATAATAGAAAAGGAGGCCCCGGGGAACTACTTCAATTTTTACAAGGTGGCATTTTCAGAATGGCTGCACCTGAACCACGACGGCAAAACATACACCACCCGCAAAGCCACACCCGATGACATGCGCGATCAACCGCAGTATTGAAAAAACCATTCATTTCTTTAATACCCTGTTTTAATTATAAATATACCTGCTACCAACGGTGTTGCCATGTCCGTAACCCTCAGAAGGCGCGGTGAACACCGGGGTAGCAGGTTTTATAAACCTACAGAGACCTGCCCACTATGGCATCGAAACCATAAAACCTGAGAATCTAAACCAAACAGAAAACAAAAAAACCTCATCAAAAACAAGCATGGACAAAAACCAAATCATCAAAGAAATGAAGCTCCTGGAATATAAAATACGGAAACGCGGGAGGTATCCGTCGAGAGAAGCCAGAGAAGAAATGAGAGAACAAGTAAGAGATCTTGAACGTGAACTGAAACGAATTCTGTTAGGGGAAGACCAATTATTCATTCAGGAATTTGAGTTGAAACACCCTGATTTTTATCATGAAGAAAGAGAAATGCTGAAAATCGGTTTCAGTCAACTTTTGAGCAGCCTCCATGAAGATGAAACATTCATGATGAAAAAGCAGATTGAAGGCTGCAAATCCGAGCTAAGATCAATGGAATACCAACATGAAAAAATCATCTCCATAAAGCAGAAACTCCAACTCCACCAATTAGAAATCATGGAAAAAGAGTCGCCGCTAAAACAATATCAAACAGCACAGATAGAGAACCTGCAATCCACGCTGGCAGAAGGCTTCAGAAGATTGGAAGACAACCTCAAAGTATTGAAGCAGCTGATACGGGAAATATCCGGCGTTCATGAATTCTTCAGAGAAGACACAGAAATTTATGCTTTTGTTTACCTCACGGACCCCATTTTCACACAGGCCTCAGATTTCGAAAAAGGATATGCCCTCGTTGAGCAAGGCGCGCAGCAAATGTATTGCACCCATGCAGGAATCACCTACAGCATTGGAAGCCATCCGGACAGCCTTCCTAAAATGAACATCCGCAGGCCCTGTCCCGACTTATTTCCATTTGAGGAAACATCAGATCAAAACAAAAAATTATTTGGTTACCGCAATGCCAAAAATGAAACCATCATTGCGGCAAGATTTACCGCAGCCTCAGCCTTTGTGAATGGCTTTGCCCGTGTCCGACTGCAAAAAGAAGAAAAGGAAAAGTACTTGAATTACGGGGTTGGGGATTTTCTGATAGACACTGCCGGAAACGTGGTTCTTCTCTGCAACTTTTTTGAAATAAGCGAGGTACACCATGATAGGGTGATGTATAAAAAACATTTGTACCGGACGGGATATGAGGTAACCTTCTATCTAAGTTTAAATGTAGAACGTAGGGTAGAGCATCTCGGACTATTCTGCGGATTTCTGAAATATGCCGGCATCAAGGCCACAAGCGCATTCATCAACCTCAAGAAAAAATCAGAGCCCTTGAGGAAAAAATTGAATGCTATCTGAAATACGTCATTAACCGGCAGACGCAAAAATCTGCCTCAGAAAAAAACAGCATGCAAAGCAGGATACAAGATCCATTCATACAAGGCACCCGGCAGCCTGCGAAGCAAGACAGATAAAAACCCTATCACCCTGCCATATTTGAAAAGATAGCGGATAAGAACCAAAGATTTTCAGACAGAGCAGGCATCGAGTCAAAAAAAAATCAAACAACAAACAAAACAACCCTAAAAACACCAGCCATGGACAGCGATTTTGATCAAGTGAACTACAGCGGAGTTCCCTGTTACTTTCCGACCTCTATTGCAAAGAAATTTGCCCTTGTATTCGATGCTTACGTACAAAGAAATCAGGAATGCGAAATAAGCCACATAGGTTTTCACAGCTTAAGCGGATATGCCTTTATTGAACTTGCAGACGGAACATTTATCGGCACGAAAGACGGAAAGCACCTCAGTTATCCGAGAAAACAACTCGATGAATTCGAGAAAATCGCAGGCTCCAGCGATGTTGATCTTTATCAAATTCCGGATGTACTGCCCATCATTTTAGCCAGGAAATTAGCGGCCATATTCAAGGCTTATGCAGAAAATGAACTGGAAAGCTTCCTGGAACAAATCGGATACAATATAAGAAGCGGTTATGCCTTCATTTGTCTTGGCAACAGAATCAATATCTGTTCCAAGGATGGTGAGCACGTTGTTTATCTCACCACTGATTTAAGAAACGAAGAAGAAGAAGATGGTGAGTTGGAAGAGTTCTTTTTCGATAATTACCATGATGCCTTGAAAAAAAATGAGGAATTAAATGTGCATCTCTTGTATTAGGCCGGGTGTGACTTTGTTGTGAATGGCTTGCTGCTTATTTTCTAAAAATAAGTCCTTGAACAGGTGGGCCGGTTCAGCATTCTGCACAATGAGGTAACAGAAGTATCCTGACAGTTTGAAACCTGGGTAGGTATGTTT
>JBIIMV010000018.1:0-10651 GCA_044337805.1 Bacteroidia bacterium | reverse complement strand
ATCTGCCGACATAGAGCTGGAAGCCACCGGGCCTCCCTTCTTTTTGTCATCCTTAAGTTCAATTTTTCCCAGAATGGTAGGTCCTTCTAATTTTCCATACTGAGTAACGTGGACGTCCGGTTCAGGAGCCTTCGCAGGCTCTTCAGGCTTTCGTTGCTCAGTTGCCGGAAGTTCAGCAACAGCGGGAGTTTCCGTTGTTGGAGCAGAAACAGGGGCAGAAGGAGTTTCGGCTTTTTCAGGTTGAGTTTCCGGCTCTGACTTAAAAACAGGGGGCTCGGCCTCCGGTTTGACCTCCTTTCCTTTTGACTGCTTCTTTTTGCCTGTTAGTGGAAGATCAATTTTACCCTTAACAACAGGCCCCTTTACCTCGGCGGCCTTTGGTCTGATAACCTCCTCCTCTGCAGGCGAAGGTTCAGAAGCCGGCTCAGCTTTGGGTGCCTCAGGAATCTCAGGTGTTTCTTTAGGCCTTTCAGGGGCAGGATCCTCAGAAACAGGTTGTTTCGCTGTAACGTCCTTTATCAGAACTACTTCAGGCTCCTTTTCTTTTGGAGTTTGCGGAGTTGCGGGAAGTTCCGGAGCTTTTACCTCAGGAGCAACGGCCTCGCGTTTAGACTTAGAATTAAGACCCACCGCCCTGGATTCCTCCTTAACAGCCTTATCCTTCATAAATTCCTTCTCCAGTATCTCATAGATATCGGTAGAAATTTTGGAATTGGGATTGAGAGACTCCTTTACCAGATTTTTTTTGGAAAGAAACTCCACCAAAGTAGAAACACCTACATTGAATTCTTTAGCTGCTTTTGAAAGCCTTATTTGATCCTGGGGTTCAGCCATTAGGGAATCGGGGGATTAGGGTACTGCTTGTTCTGTTTATTCGAATTCAGACTGAAGAATAGCCCTCACTTCTTTGATTGTTTCCTCTTCCAAATCGGTACGTTTCACCAATTCATCTGTACTCAGTTCAAGTACAGACTTTGCCGTATCGCATCCGATTGACTTAAGTTCGTCGAGAATCCACGGTTCAATTTCATCTGCAAATTCCTCAAGATCGACATCTTCCTGATCCATGTCGGTATCCCGGTAGACATCGATTTCGTAACCGGTGAGTTTGCTTGCCAATTTGATATTGTGTCCTCCCTTTCCTATAGCGAGAGAGACTTGATCGGGCTTCAGGTATACCTCAGCCCTGTGGGCTTCTTCGTCTAACTTGATAGAGGTAATTTTTGCAGGACTAAGAGCACGTTGAATGTAGAGCTGGATATTATTGGTGTAGTTAATTACATCAATATTTTCATTTTTCAGTTCGCGAACGATTCCGTGGATTCTGGATCCCTTCATTCCGACACAGGCGCCAACAGGGTCTATTCTGTCGTCGTAAGATTCAACCGCAACCTTTGATCTTTCCCCGGGCTCACGGACGATTTTTTTGATCGTGATCAATCCGTCAAAAACCTCAGGCACTTCCTGTTCGAACAATCTTTGAAGAAAGACAGGCGATGTTCTTGACAAAACGATGGATGGGGTGCTATTTTTCAGTTCAACCCTTGCAACGACGGCCTTTACAGTATCTCCTTTTTTGAAAAAGTCGGAGGGTATTTGTTCTGTTTTGGGCATAACCAGCTCGTTCCCTTCGTCGTCCAGGAGAAGAATTTCCCTTTTCCAAATCTGGTAAACCTCACCAGTAACGATTTCGCCTTCACGCTCCTTATATTTACGGAAGATTCCATCTTTTTCGAGTTCCAAAATTTTGGACACCAGATTTTGCCTGAGTGCCAATACCGATCTCCGGCCGAAATCGTTGAGCCTCACCGGTTCGGTTACCTCCTCTCCAATTTCAAAATCCGGGTCGATTTTTCTGGCATCTGTGAGGCTTATGTGCTTACTCTCGTCGTAGTCGAAGCTGTCTTCAGCGAATTCATCATCAACGATGGTTCTGTTTCTGTATACCTCAAGGTCACCCTTATCGATATTGATGATAATGTCAAAGTTGTCATCGGTTCCATACTTCTTGATAATCATACTTCTGAAGATTTCCTCCAGAATGCTCATCAGGGTTGGCCTGTCGATGTTTTTGAATTCTTTGAACTCTGAGAATGATTCAATGAGATTGATGTTATTCATGACTCATTTAAATGTGAATGAAATGACTCCTTTTACCTGACTAATGCTGCTTATGGGGACAGACAAAGTATCAGGCATGTTTTGATTCTTTTTTTTTCCTTTTAGATCAGGGCGAATGGTGAGGGAATCCGGCTGATAATCAAGGAGTGTGCCTTTTACCACTGATTGATCAAGCAATCGAATTTCCACATCACGGCCTATTTGTTTAAGGTATTGCCCTGGCACCTTGAAGACCGATTCGGCTCCGGGGCTGGAGACCTCCAGTTCAAAATCCTGGACATCACGATCGAGTGCCGTTTCAACAGCCTTACTGATGTTGACACAATCATTAATACCAAGACCATCCGGCCGGTCGATCAGAATTTTAATTCTGTTTGCGGCTGAGACAGTGATATCAACCAGGAAAATATCTGTTCCTGAAATTACATCACCAAGGGCTTTATGTATTCGCGTCTTGTCAATCATTGCCTATTCAAAAGAAAAAAGGGGACTTAGGGTCCCCTCCGTAATTTGATTCGGGAAAGTGGTGCAAAGGTACCTTTTTTGGTCTAAAAACCAAACTAACAAGAATTTTTTTTCGATAAAAGGTTTTTTTTTGTGCACCAATGACAAATTTATGTTACTTTTAGCAAGATAATTTTAATCTGGTACTCACATATGCGTCGAATCAGGCTTTTTTTCTCTGTCAGTTTTCCGGGTTTCTGCTTAATCCTGTTTTTCCTTTTTTCGTCCTTTTCGGGAATTGCGCAAGACACAGCTCAAATCGACAGTAATGCGGCCCAAACGGGCATCCAGGACAGCGCAGGAATTAATAAAACCATAAAGTCGGTTTTTTCGGAGGCTAAGGAAGCTGCAGGTCAAGGTGAATCAACCTTACTGCCGGTTTTGATGATACTACTTGTGTTGTGTGTAGTAGGATTTGCGTTGTGGTTGAGTTTCAGAGGTCCTTCGGCAGGAGAAAAGAGGAAGAAAGTAATGGAACGTCAGCGCCGAAAGTGAAAGCATAATATCATTCTATTTTTCTTCCGTGTTCTGTTGTTCTTGGAATTGATTTTCCTCAAGAACGGTATTCGATTTTTCGGGGAAGAATTTCTTTTGGAAAATCAAAAATGCAATCATTCCTGATGTAATACTGGCATCAGCCACATTAAAAACCGGCCTGAAGAACAGAAAATCCTCGCCACCCCAAACAGGAATCCATGAAGGAAAAACTCCTTCGATGAGGGGAAAGTAAAGCATATCAACGACTCTTCCGTAAAAAACCGGGGCGTAACCGCCTTCGAGAGGTAAAACTTCCGCCAGACGTCCGAAACTGTCAGAAAAAATTCTTCCATAGAAGAGACTATCAATCAGATTCCCGAGAGCCCCGGCAAAAACAAGGGCAACGCATACGATAAATCCCTGATGGAATTTCCTTTTATTTATCCAGAACAGCCCATAACCAAGTCCTGAAATTGCCAACAGTCTGAACAAACTGAGAAGCAATTTCCCCATAGGCCCGGCCAACTCCATACCGAATGCCATTCCATTGTTTTCAGTAAAATGGATGAGAAACCAATCACCTAGGACAGAAAATTCTTCACCCAGGACCATATGGGTTTTAACCCAAAACTTTGAAGCTTGGTCGGCAAGAATTACCAGTATTACGATCAGAAAAGACTTTTTCAATCAGAAAAAAGGGGCATTCCCCCTTTTATTTAATCTTGTTGACTCTTTTTTGCCTCAATACTGAGCGTTGCATGAGGAACACTTTTCAGGCGCTCTTTAGAAATCATCTGACCTGTGGCCCTGCAAATACCATACGTTTTATTTTCGATGCGAATAAGAGCATTTTCCAGTGCCTGGATGTATTTCTGCTGCCGCAGGGCCAACTGAGTTGTTTCTTCTTTAGACATGACTTCAGAACCATCCTCCAATAATTTAAACGTTGGGGAAGTATCATCTGTTCCGTTGTTATCACGGTGCGAAATCGTATCTTTCAACAATTCATAATCGCTGACGGCCTTATTCAGCTTACGTTTTATGATATCACGGAAATCCTGAAGTTCGGCATCGGTGAATTTGGTTCGGGTAAGCCACCCGGACTTGTCAATTACCGGCTCCGGTTGTTCCGGGGGAGGTATATAAGGGGTAAAGCCTTGATTGGGATCCTCATCGTCCATATCTCTGGATTTTCCGGAAACAGGTTTTGTGGTTGGCTTGATGGAGGATTTTGCTTTAGCTGCGCTTGCAGGAGGTGGCGCAGGAATTGGATTACCGGCAGATACCTTTGCCTTGGGCTTGGATTCAGGCAGGGATTTTTTAACCACTATAGTTTTTGCAGAGGACTTCTCTGGCGCAGACTTGACAGACTTGGCCGGAGCGGCCACCGTTGGCTTAGCAGACGCCGACTTTTTTGCTACCGCCGCACTCTTACTTGAGGCAGCTGGCTTTACAGGAGCGGACTTAGGAGTAGGCTTCTTTGCTTTAATAGGCAAATTTTTTGGAGCCTTTACTGCCGTTTTGTTTGCAGATGGCTTACCTGTTTTGCCTGAGGCAGTTTTTTTAACAGCTTGAGCCTTAGGCTTTTTGACGGGAGTGGACTTTTTAGCCGGGGCCTTTTTAGCCGGGGCTTTCTTTGCCGGGGCTTTCTTTGCCGGAACTGATTTTTTTACCGCCTTGGGAGCGGGTTTGCTGGCTGCTTTCTTTGCCACTTTCTTGACCGGCTTTTTAGCAACGGCCTTTTTAACAGGTTTTTTAGCCATATCGAAAGGCATTAGGTTATTTCAACTTTGTTATGAGCAATTTGCTGGGCGCGTTTTCAATGATATCAACGCTTACTGCTTCACTGCTATTTAATTCTTTGGCCCATAAAAATGAGCTTGCCAAAGTTTCGGCGCAAATATAGTCCAAATTATTGTTGACTGCCTGCATAATTTCCTGCTGCTCAAGAAGCAGGATTTCAACTTTGTCGGTCACCTCAAATCCCTTTTCTTTTCTGATATTTTGAATTCGGTTGACCATTTCGCGGGCCAGACCTTCGTTCAATAGTCCCTGATCGAGGGCAACATCAAGGGCAACGGTTAGGTTTCCCTGATTCATGACTTTCCAGCCGGGGATGTCCACGGCAAGGATTTCAGCATCATCCGGAGTAAGGTCAAAAGAAAAATCGTCCTTGCTCCAGGAGAATTTTCCTTCCGACTCTAGTACACTTATGATGGAAGATGAATGATCAGAAGCAAAATCCTGGAATGCTTTCATCCATTTTCCGCATTTTTTACCCAAAGATTTAAAATTGAGTTTCAGGCTTTTTACAACCTGAATCTCGTCGGCGCTGACGAGTTCAATATTTTTCACGTTGACCTCAGAAGAAATCAAATCAAGAACTGTTTCAAGGTCTTGCTTTTGTTCTTTACCTGAAACAGGAATGCGGACGAGCCTGAGGGGTTGACGAACCCTGATATTTTCCTTTTTACGAATAGAAAGAATCATAGAAGATGCTCTTTGAGCAAGTTCCATTCGACGCTCAAGTTCCGGAGAAATAAGAGCAGGGTTCAAAGCAGGCCAGTCTGCGCAATGAACGGATTCAGAAGATCCCTGTCTGAGGTTGCGGAACAACCAGTCGGCAAAGAAAGGAGCGATAGGACTCATCATGATGGCAAGCCCATTCAGACAATGATAAAGCGCACTGTATGCAGCGAGTTTATCTTCAGTCATTTCACCTTTCCAGAAGCGACGTCTCGACAAGCGAACATACCAATTAGACAATTGATGATCGACAAAGTAAGCGATTGCCCTGGAAGCCCGGGTGGGTTCAAAATCTTCATAGGCTTCAGTAACATCCTTAAGAAGAGAGTTGTAACAAGACAAAATCCAATTGTCGAGTTCAGTTAATGCATGAGCAGGAATAACAGTCAGTGATTCCGGGCTTACCTTATCGATATTGGCATAAAGGGCGAAGAAGCCGTAAGAATTATACAGCGTTCCGAAGAAGCCACGCTGCACCTCTTCAATTCCAGAGGTATCAAACTTCAGGTTATCCCAGGGTTGGGCATTAGAAATCATGTACCATCTGGTGGCGTCTGGTCCATATTTGTCGAGGGTCTGAAAAGGGTCTATGGCATTTCCGAGCCTTTTACTCATTTTGTTGCCATTCTTATCAAGCACCAAGCCGTTCGAGACCACAGTTTTATAGGCAACACTGTCAAAGCAGAGGGTGGCAATGGCATGCAGGGTGTAAAACCAACCTCTGGTCTGGTCTACGCCTTCTGCAATAAAGTTTGCAGGAAATGCAAGTCCATTATCAATCTGCTCGCTGTTTTCGAAGGGGTAGTGCCACTGGGCATAGGGCATGGCTCCTGAATCGAACCAAACATCGATGAGGTCATTTTCCCGGAACATTTTATTACCGGAGGCTGAGCAGAGGATAATCTGATCGACATAAGGTTTATGCAGATCGAAAACATTGTAATTGGCATCAGAAAAATCATTCTTTTCAAAATGCTGCAGAGGATTAACCGTCATAAATCCTGCGCTCACCGATTTTTCGATTTCCTCTTTAAGTTGGGCAACAGATGAGATACATAATTCCTCCTCACCCTCCACGGTTCTCCAGATAGGAAGTGGGATGCCCCAGAATCTTGATCTGGAGAGGTTCCAATCGTTTGCATTTTCGAGCCAGTTACCAAAGCGTCCGGACCCGGTTGATGCGGGTTTCCATTTGATACTTTGGTTAAGTTCAACCATGCGATCCCTGACTTTGGGAATGTTAATAAACCAACTGTCAAGCGGGTAGTAAAGAATGGGCTTATCGGTACGCCAACAGTGGGGATAATTGTGTGCGTATTTTTCTTTGCGGAAAAGACGATTTTCTTTCTGAAGCCTGAGTACGATTCTTTCATCAACGCTCAGATATTTCAGTTTAGAAGTATCAGAAATAACACCTTGTAATTTCTGCTTTTGTCTGAGGGTTTCGTGTTCCTTCTCGACTTCCGAATAGTAATCCTCTTTCACATATTCCTCACCATAAAGGAACACACCATCATTCACCTCAGGCAGGAAGCGGCCGCGTTTATCAACCAAGGTAAGATGACCGATCCCATTTTTTGAGGCTGCTTTAAAGTCATCAGCACCAAAGGAAGGAGCAATATGAACGATACCCGTTCCATCTTCGGTTGTGACAAAATCTGCCAGAATTGTTTTGAAGGCATCACCCTTTTCAGGTTTAGCAAAGGGCAGCAATTGTTCGTAGGAAATTCCGCTCAACTCCTTTCCTTTCATGGATTTGAGCAGAGACCATGGGAGATTTTTGGTTGCAGGCGTAACATCCGCAAATGACTGATTTTGATACTCCGCATGAAAATACTTTGAGAGGAGAGCGGCTGCGATTAATACAACAATAGGCTCGCCGGAAAAAGGATTAAGTGTGTGAATCCACAAGTAGTCAATTGCTTCGCCAAGTGCCAGTGCGGTATTAGAAGGGAGTGTCCATGGTGTTGTAGTCCATGCCATGAAAAAAACTCCGGATACTTCTGCAGGAATTTTGAGTCCTAAATTAGATGAAAGGGTCATGGTATCTGACACCTTGAATAGCACCACTGCCGAGGTATCTTTAACTTCCTTGTAGCAACCGGGCTGATTAAGTTCATGAGAGCTCAATCCGGTTCCCGCGGCGGGAGAATAGGGCTGAATAGTATAGCCTTTGTAGAGCAACCCCTTTTCGTAGATTTTATTCAAGAGCCACCAAACCGATTCGATGTATTTATTGTCGTAAGTGACGTAGGGCTTTTTCATATCGACCCAATAACCCATTTTTCGGGTAAGGTCTTCCCAGAGGTCAGTGTATTTCATGACCTCATTCCGGCAGGCTTTATTATAATCTTCGACCGAGATTGTTTTACCGATATCTTCCTTTTTGATACCTAGTGTTTTTTCTACTGCAAGTTCAATAGGTAATCCATGCGTATCCCATCCGGCCTTACGGTTAACCTGAAAGCCCCTAAGCGTTTGGAATCTGCAAAAAATATCTTTGATGGCGCGTGCCATAACGTGATGAATACCGGGAGTACCATTGGCAGATGGGGGACCTTCATAAAAAACGAAATGTGGCTTGCCATTGCGTTGGTTGACACTTTTATTAAAAACATCATTTTCCTTCCAATCATTAAGGATTTCAGTGGCAATAGCCGGAAGGTTTAGTTTTTTGAATTCGGGGAAAGAGCGGCTCATGTTCAGGAATCAGTCGATGGTCGCGATAACCTTTAACTCAATAGCGATAGGTGTTGGCAGGCAGTTGATTTCGAGCGTAGTTCTGCACGGAGGATTACTATTAAAATATTCTGCCCATAATTTGTTGTAGCAAGAAAAGTCATCCTTCATGTTCGTGAGGAAGACAGTAACATCAACAATCCTTTCCCAGGAGGATCCGGCATCTTCAAGAATATTTCTGACATTGTTAAAGACACTGCGGCATTGAGTTTCGATATCATAAGACAGGATATTTCCGTCCGTGTCGAGTTCAACGCCCGGAATTTTTTTTGTGCCTCTTTCGCGAGGCCCCACTCCGGAGAGGAAGAGGAGATTCCCCACTTTTTTTGCATGCGGATAATGACCCACAGGCTCAGGAGCCTTATCCGAATTAAAATCTGTGTTATTCATATACGGGAAAAAGTGCGCAAAGCTAAGAAAAGGAAGGACGCTAATCAGAGTAACTATCCTTCACCTTCATGGAATTCATTTCTTTCCATGTAGAGAATAATTTCCTGGGCAATATCAACCCCTGTTGCCTTTTCAATGCCTTCCAGACCAGGCGAGGAGTTAACCTCAAGAACGACGGGGCCTCTCTCCGACTGCAGCATATCGACACCTGCGATACCAAGTCCAAGTTTTTTGGCGGCCTTAATGGCGGTTGATTTTTCAGACTGAGAAAGCTCAATAAGGCGGGCATACCCACCGCGGTGAAGGTTACTGCGGAATTCTCCCGGTGCTCCCTGCCGTTTCATGGCACCAACGATTCTGCCATCCACGACAAACGCACGAATATCAGCACCATTGGCCTCTTTGATAAATTCCTGAACCAGGATATTGGCCTCAATATTCATAAAGGCTTCAATAACAGATTTGGCAGATTTTTGTGTTTCTGCCAGTATGACACCGAGGCCCTGAGTACCTTCAAGCAACTTGACTACCACCGGCGCCCCACCCACCTGCTGAATGAGGTTGTCGACATAGCCCGACTCAGAAGCGAAAGCCGTTTTGGGCATTCCGATACCTGCACGTGCCAGTATCTGCAGACTCCGCAGCTTATCGCGGCTTCTCACCAATGCCTGAGACTCAACAGCGGAGAATATTTTCATCATTTCGAACTGCCTGACGACAGCAGCGCCATAGAAGGTCACAGATGCTCCGATGCGGGGAATTACTCCGTCAACACCGGTAATTTCTTGACCCTGGTAAAAAATATGAGGCCTGCCGGATTCGATGACCAATACACATTTAAGGTGATCCAGAACGAGCATTTCATGACCCCGTTTTTCGCCTGCCTCCACGAGACGGCGAGTGGAATAAAGATTCGGATTTCGGGAGAGGATTACAAGTTTCATGTGGTCCTGGGTAAAGGTTTGGACAAGTTTCGGAATTCGACATCAACCAGGAATCTTCCTTTTAGGATTTTCCTGCCAATCAGCACAGGGTAACGCATTGCTTCGCGGTCGGAGAGAGAGACAAAAGCGAGGATGGTTCTTTTCCCGATACGAATTCTGGTCTTGATAATGTAGCGCTCCTCGACCTGACCGAAAGAATTGCGGATTGATTTTTTTTTGAATCCATTGAAGCACAGGGGCAGATCATTGTATTCAGGATGGTTAGGATCAAGGAAGCGGGCGCATAACACCTGACGGTTGTTTTCAGTCTTAACCTCAATCTGATGACAATGCAGGGCTGTTGTATAAGCACCAGTATCAACTTTAGCTTCAATATCAAAGATGTTCAAATCAGGAAATGAGACTGATTCAATACGTCCGATGGTTATCTTTCTTTTGGGTTTCAATAGCGAAGCTCGTTAGTACGAAAATAGAGATTTAAATGAAAAAACCGGCTTATCAGGTTTGTGAAACGTCATGATATTAAATAAGAGAGATTGCAGAAGGTAAAATCTCAAAACCGCAGACTACAGTCTCCAAAAACCTGATAACACTCATAAAGAAGCCTGATAAAGGTCAGAAGACAAGGGGAATAAGCAATTTAACTTTGCATCAACAAAATGAAAAATTATGGAAAAGAAAGCAATTTATGAACTCCATGCTGAGGGCAGAGAGTGGAAAAACCGCCTTGATTTTTATCTCGATGATTTGAGCATCATGGAAAAAAGAATCGGCGAAGTAGCTGCAAAAAACAATGGCAAAGACGTTTTGGCCTTTGTTGAACACTTCCAGAATCAAATGATTTTACAGCGTGAGCAGTTAGATATCCTTGAAAAAGAAGTCAGGAACTTCAATCATTCGATTGATGAAGAAGCACAAAAAAACCCTGTCGCCGTTGATCGACGTAAGAT
>JBIIMV010000363.1:0-2715 GCA_044337805.1 Bacteroidia bacterium | reverse complement strand
TATACTGGGTGGTGTGCCGGCAGCAGTCATTTCTGCAAGCAAATCGTCTGTTCTGTTGTAAACCTGACGCGCAGTTTCATTTGGAAGAGTTGCAGGATCAACATAACTGGTGGAAATATCATCCAGATAGTCGGTGTTTACCCAACGCCAGGTTAATTCAATACCGATTCTGTGGTGGCGGTTCATGGTGTAGTTGAATCCAAGTCCAAGTGGAACGGAAAAAGCCATAGGACTGTAGGCAACACCCTCTGTACGGAGTGGACGAAGTTTAATTGTTTCTCCGTTGTAAATGGTGGTGGGGTTTGAATAGACCAGACCAACACCCGCAAGCACATAAGCGCGCATATCGATTTTTTTGCCGCTTCCTCTCAGTCCCGGACGGCCTACTGCGTTGGCGGTTTTCCAGAATGACCATTCAGCAACGGTTGCAACCTCAATAAGGTTATTCCTGAAGCTAAGGTTGCGGAAATTTCTTTCTCTGTTTGTGCTGAGTGCATCATCACCTTCGATGCGGTGAACACCTAATGAACCTTTCAGGAAGAGCGAGGGAAACAGGCGATAACGCGCATAACCCCCGAAACTCCAGCGGGTTTTCTGGATTTTTAAATCATAAATGAAATCACGGCGGGTTCCTTCCTCGCCTCCGATATCTCCTAAATAATTGGCCGCTCCTATTGATCCTCCATATTCCAAGCGGAACTGAGCCTTGGAAATGATCGGAAGGGAAAGCACGGCAAAAAAGAATATGGCTTTTCTCATGAGTGCAAAAATATAAACAGATTTTGTTATTCCAAAAATAAACCGACCCTTTCTTTCAAAACCGGGCTGTTAACAAGTACGGGTATACGGCAATTGAGGTCAAACTTCAGGCCGGGCAGGGAATTCGCCTTCCCATTTGGCGACGACCACCGTGGCCAGACAGTTTCCAATCACGTTTACTGAGGTTCTCGCCATATCCATAAGGCTGTCGACGGCTAGAATGGCAAAAACAGGTTCGGCAGGTAATCCGAAAGCAGCCACCGTTCCAAGCAGAATAACTAGACTCGCCCTCGGAACGCCCGCCACGCCCTTGCTGGTGAGCATGAGGGTAAATACCATGAGCAATTGCTGTTCAAAACTGAGTTCAATGCCTGCTGCCTGCGCAACAAATACGGAAGCAAGACTCAGGTAAAGGGTGGTGCCATCGAGGTTGAAACTGTATCCGGTGGGCATCACGAAGGAAACAACCTTTCGGGGTACGCCAAGCTTCTCCATGGCCTCCATGGCTTTGGGCAGGGCAGATTCTGAACTCGTCGTGGCAAAGGCAATGCTGACCGGCTCTGAAATGGCTTTAATGAAGGCTTTGAATGGTAGTTTGATGAGCAAACCCACAGGAACCAGTACCAGCAGCAGAAAGGCAATAAGGGCCATATATAGGGTCCCCACCAGTTGCAGCAGGTTTTGCAGCACCGAAAAACCCATGGTCGCCACGGTGTGGGCAAGGGCCGCGCCCACTGCAAATGGAGCCAGATACATGATGATGGAGGTGAATTTGAACATCACCTCAGAGAGTCCTTCGCAAAACTCAATCACGGGTCTTCGCTTTTTTTCGTCAACCAATGCGGCGCCCATGCCGAAAAGTAAACTGAAAATAACGACTTGCAGCACCTGCCCCTCTGCAACTGATTTGGCGATGTTTTCAGGAAAAATATGGAGTATAATATCGGTGCCGCTCTGCGGAGGGGGAGCTTTGATCTCTTCACTGGCAGGGGCTTTCATATCAATGCCCTCTCCCGCACGGGTAATGTTGATGGCCGCTAGTCCGATGAAGAGGGCAATCGTGGTTACGATTTCCAAATATATCAGTGCTTTTAACCCCATCCGGCCTACCTGTCGCAGGTGGGTGTGTCCTGCTATACCTACCACCAGCGTTCCGAATAGCAGGGGGGCAATAATAGACTTTATCAACTTTAAGAAAATGGTGGAAATAACCTTTAGTTCTTTTCCAATAGCGGCGAAGTCGCAACCCAGAAGGATGCCCGCTACCATGCTGAACAGAATCCATTGGGTCAGACTTTTGTTTTTCAGGCAGGAGGGCACCAGCATAAGCATGCCGGTCCAGCGCGCTGCAAAGGCGGTGTCCATTGTACCCGGCTGTCCTATTCCAACAAAGCCTACTGCCAATAGCATCATGCCCAGCAGAGAGAGCCAAAGGGTTATTCTTCCTGTCATTTTTTCTTGAGTCTGAATGTCAACGATTTTACCCCAAAAGGCTCGCCTGAAATGGTGGCAATGAGTGAATCTTGCTTGAAGGTATACACGATGTGTTTGGGATAATCATGTCCGGGGTTGCTGAACCACAGGGTATCGGGTTTCATTTTTTCCAGGCTGAATTCAACCGGGTTCTGTCCGTCCGGAATGGCGCGGTAAATGATTTTTCCTTTGTCGGTGATGATGGTCATCTTCTCACCGGATACCAGTTTGCCTTGACTTCTGGTTTCTGAAAATCCGGAGTAGTTGTCGCCGCTGCTTTGCCAGGTTTCGAGATAGTCTGCGCCCTGTACTTTTCCTGTCCAGCTTCCTTTTAGCTTTTCGAAAGGATTAAATTTTTGCTGCATCGGCAATGAACTAAAAATCAGCAATGGCAGTAAAACAACTATCTGCATATCATTAGGCCTCTTCTACCGATGATTCCTTTGTTGTCGCATAATTCAACAAAGAAATATCCTGCCGGTA
>JBIIMV010000017.1:0-10704 GCA_044337805.1 Bacteroidia bacterium | reverse complement strand
ACCTCAACACCTAAGGCACGACGCAAAAGCGCAGAGATGCGACTGATAAGCAGTCTGGGTTTTATTGGTTTGGTGATGTAATCATCACCACCTGCATCAAACCCTGCAATTTGAGAATAATCTTCCCCGCGGGCGGTCAAAAATGCGATTAAAAAAGATTTGCCTCCCGGTATTTCCCTGAGTTGCCGGCATGTTTCCACACCATCCATTCCGGGCATCATCACATCGAGCAAAATCAGTGATGGTTGAAATTCTCTGGCACGTTTGATTGCATCAGAACCATTATCCACGGCCTCAACTACATATCCTTCCTTCTTAAGATTGTAACTTAAAAATTCCAGAATGTCGACCTCATCATCAACGAGCAAAACTTTATGAGGGGTGGCTTCTGTGTTCATTTAATAGGGGAATCAACAGGCGTCAAAAATAGCTTAGTGCCCGACACTGCTATGCAAAGGTGCCCTGATTTAACGTTAAATTAATGATAAGCCGCCCGTAACAGAATGGCATACATGAAACAAACAAAGGATGGGCCTGATAACACGGCAGTTTTTGTACCTTTGCCGGTCATGCAAAACATCAGGAATTTCTGCATCATTGCTCACATTGACCACGGAAAAAGCACACTAGCAGACCGTTTATTGGAATTTACCAAAACAATTTCATCGCGGGAACTGCAGGCACAGGTGCTCGACGATATGGACCTTGAGCGGGAAAGAGGTATAACCATTAAGAGCCATGCCATACAAATGGATTACGAATGGAATGGCAAAAAATATCTGCTGAACCTCATCGACACCCCCGGTCACGTCGATTTCAGCTATGAAGTATCGCGCTCCATTGCGGCATGCGAGGGGGCGCTGCTCATCGTGGATGCCGCCCAGGGCATTCAGGCCCAGACCATCAGCAATCTTTACCTCGCGCTCGACCATGATCTGGAGATTATTCCGGTTCTGAACAAGCTCGATTTACCCAGCGCCAACCCGGAAGAGGTAAAGGATCAGATTGTTGATTTGATAGGTTGCAAAAGAGAAGACATCATCGGAGCCAGCGGAAAAACAGGAATGGGAATCAGCGACATTCTTTCTGCCATTATCGACCGTATACCCCCGCCAAAGGGAGACCCTGAGGCCCCGCTTCAGGCCTTGATTTTTGATTCAGTGTTCAATTCATTCAGAGGCATCATTGCCTATTTCAAAATCCTGAATGGCACCCTGAGAAAAGGAGATCATGTAAAGTTCGTTAATACCGAACGCGATTATCTGGCAGAAGAAATCGGGGTACTTAAACTTGATTTATTGCCTAAAGACAATGTAAGCGCAGGAAATGTCGGCTATATCATTTCAGGAATAAAAGACGCCCGCGAGGTTAAAGTTGGTGATACCATTACCCACTTCGACAGGCCATGTAAAGAGGCAATTATGGGATTTGAGGAGGTAAAGCCAATGGTATTCGCCGGCATTTATCCGGTCGACACCGACGACTACGAAGAATTACGGGCCTCGATGCAAAAGCTTCAGCTCAATGATGCCTCCCTGACCTTTGAACCAGAATCATCTGCAGCTCTCGGCTTCGGTTTCCGCTGCGGTTTTCTGGGTATGCTCCACATGGAAATTATTCAGGAAAGACTCGAAAGGGAGTTTAACATGACGGTCATCACCACTGTTCCCAACGTATCCTACATTGCCTATCTAACCAAAGGGGAGGTGATTCCCGTCAGAAATCCGAGCGATTTGCCTGAAGTCACTAAGCTCGACAAAGTAGAGGAGCCTTTTATTAAGGCCCAGATCATTACCAAATCTGAATTTGTAGGAGCGGTAATGAGTTTATGCATCCAGAAACGAGGTATCCTCACCAATCAGGTTTACCTTACCACAGATCGGGTAGAACTTAACTTTGATATGCCTCTGGGTGAAATTGTGTTTGATTTTTACGACCGGTTAAAGACCATTTCGAAGGGTTATGCCTCATTTGATTATCACCCCATCGGCTATCGTGAATCTGATCTGGTTAAGCTCGATATCCTGCTCAATGCGGAGCAGGTTGACGCACTTTCTGCCCTTATTCACCGCAGTAATGCCTATGAATTTGGAAAGAAAATTTGCGAAAAGCTGAAAGAGCTTATCCCCAGACAACAATTCGAAATTCCTATTCAGGCTGCCATTGGAGCTAAAATCATTGCCCGAGAAACCATCAAAGCCCTCAGAAAAGATGTAACGGCAAAATGTTACGGTGGCGATATCAGCAGAAAGCGCAAACTTCTTGAAAAACAGAAAGAAGGAAAGAAGAGAATGAGGCAGGTGGGAAGTGTTGAAATTCCACAGCAGGCATTTATGGCCGTTTTGAAACTGGATTAATTTTCGGCATGGAGGCCTCTGCATTGCGGGAGAAATTCGAACACATGTTGTCGAAATACGTTCCTGAGGGTGCTGCAGGCATTGTTGCCTCTTGGGTCATTGACCTCAATTTCGACCTCCATATTTCGCATGAAAGACAGAGCAAGTATGGCGATTACCGCTATGGACATGGATACAAAAGACCCCGAATAAGCGTTAATCATAACCTTAACCCTTATGCTTTTCTGGTTACACTCGTACATGAGGTTGCTCACCTGACCTCACACAAAAAATACGGCAGTCGAATAAAGCCTCATGGCGTCGAATGGAAACAGGAATTTCGTTTGGCCATGCGTCCCTTCTTTTTGAAAAAAACTTTCCCCCCGCATTTGGAAACCGCATTACAGGATTACCTCAATAACCCTGCTGCCTCTTCCTGCAGCGATGAAAATCTATACAGAACCCTCAAGAGCTTTGATGACTCATCTGTTCCATATGTTCACCTCGAAGATTTGAAAGAGGGTGCTGTTTTCCGCGCCTCACGCGGACGAATATTCACCAAAGGTCCGCGCTTAAGAAAAAGATTTAAATGCCGGGAGGAAAGTAGCGGACATTATTACCTTTTCAGTCCGGTGGCGGAAGTTGTTCCTTCAGAAAACTCCATAAATAGTGCTTACATCCGGGTTTCGGTCATTCCAAATGGAAGCGTGTTCTTTGACAAGTGCGGTAAAGCCTACAGAAAAGATGACTCCTTCGGAAGCGGCTATCAGTGCACGGAAATTTCCACGGGTAAAGCTTTCTGGTTCAGCGCAGACATGGAAGTTACTTCCAAAAAAGTCTAAATCAGTCTTTTTTAGGGATATTTCGCCCCTGTGCGCCTGACTTTGGAGAGCGGCCATGTCCATGACGTTGTCCGTGCTTTCTTTTAGGTGGAGAAGAAGCCTCTCCCGGGGCGGGAGTTGGTCCCAGTTCGACAGGTACCGGACCTACAGGAATTTCGCGTTCAATAAGCTTTTGAATTCTGGCAAGTCTGGGAAAATCGAGTGGGGTTACAAAAGTTACTGCCATCCCTTTTGATTCAGCCCTTGCGGTTCGGCCCACACGGTGAACATAATCTTCTGCATCGTGCGGAACGTCGTAATTAATAACCATTCCTATTGCATCAATATCAATGCCTCTGCTGAGAATATCGGTTGCAATAAGCAGCTGAATACGTCGTGCTCTGAAATCTGTCATCACCTCATTCCTTTGATCCTGGTCGAGATCGCTGTGAATTACAGCAACCCTGATATTCAACTGCCTCAAATCTTTTCCCAATTGCTTGACCTTGTCTTTGGAGGAGGAGAACAATATCATGCTCTGGAAACTATGTTCAGAAAGTATATGACGCAAAAGCGGGGTTTTCTGTGCTTCATAAACGAAATAAATCTTCTGGTCTACGCCCTCTGCAGGTTTGGAAACCGCTAAAGAAATTTCGAAAGGCCGGCTTAAATATTTTGAGGCCAGCTCACGTATTTTGGGGGGCATGGTTGCCGAGAACAATAAGGTCTGACGTTGTTGGGGTAAGGCTTTAATGATTTTGGTAATGTCTTCCAGAAACCCCATATCCAGCATACGGTCTGCCTCGTCGAGCACAAGAACCTCCACAGAGGAGGCTTGCACATAGCCCAAATTTAAATGGCTGATGAGTCTGCCGGGTGTAGCAACAACAATATCGGCATTCCCGCTTAAGGCCTTTTTTTCCTGCTCAAACGACACTCCCGAGCCTCCACCATAAATAGCGATACCTGCAACCTGAGTAAAATAGGCCATGGCCTGAAGATTTTGGTCGATCTGAATCGCAAGTTCCCGGGTTGGAACCACGATTAATGCTTTTAACCCCGGATGGCTGGAATTACAAATGCGATGCAAAAGCGGAATCAGGAATGCCCCCGTTTTGCCCGTTCCTGTTTGCGCGCAGGCAACCAGATCACGTCCACGCAGGATCTCAGGGATTGCCAGTTTTTGTATAGGCGTGGCTCGGGTAAACCCCATCGAGTCAAGACCGTCGTTTAAGTCAGGGTGCAGGTCGAACTGACTCAGCAACACCTCTTCATTAGCGCTTTCTTCCATTATGAACAAAGGTACGCTTATCAGATGAATGATGAAGCTATTAAAACTTGTTAAAGGCGTCAATAATCAGATAAATAAACGTTTTTGGTAAAGCGAATACTAAATTTGCTGCCTCAAAAGTCGCTAATGAATAAAAGAGTTCTCTTCGTTCTTTCTGCTTGCCTGTTGGTAAGCTGTGGTCTGATAACCTGTTCCTTTCTGCCCCCTCAGAAATCAGAGGAGCAAAAGAACGTTGTCACCGAAACAGTCATGATGCAACTATTGAATCAGGCACATTTCAGCCCTAAAGTTCTTGATGATGCATTTTCAGAAAACACCTTCGATTTATATATTAAGCGAATTGACAATACCAAGAAGTTTCTCACACAGGAAGATATTGAAGTGCTATCCAAATACCGCAAGCAGCTCGATGATGAGATTCTAAGCGGTAAAATGGACTTTTTCAAAGAGTCAAACAAACTTCTCAATACAAGGATGGATCAGGTCAAAGGATGGTATAAAGACCTTCTCGCTGCACCCTTCGACTTTAGCAAGGATGAAAAAATTGAAACCGACCCGAAGAAACTTCATCCGGCCAAAAACATAGCGGCGCTGAAAATTGAATGGCAACAATTACTCAAGTATCAAACTCTGGTAAGACTATCTGAGATGATGGATACTCAGGAAAACATCAAAGCAGGAAAAGATACCATTAATAAGCCGAAAAACTTTTCAGAAATGGAGAAGGAATCACGCGAGAAAGTGTCGAAAACCTACGATGACTTTTTCAGAAGGATGTCTCAGCTCGATGAGGTTGATCGTCTGGGCATTTTCCTGGGTACCATATCAAGCGTTTATGACCCACACACAGAATTTTTTGCACCTAAGGTTAAAGAGAACTTTGATATAGCCATGAGCGGACAATTGGAGGGTATTGGGGCGCAACTTCAAGAGAGAGACGGACAAATAAAAGTAAGCAACATTGTTCCGGGAAGCCCTTCATGGAGACAGGGCCAGCTCAAGGCCGGAGATGTAATCATGAAAGTAGCCCAGGGATCGGCCGATGCCGTTGATATTACCAACATGCCACTTGACGATGCCGTTCAGCTTATTCGCGGCAAAAAAGGCACTGAAGTTCGCCTGACTGTAAAAAAAGTAGATGGTTCTGTCATCATCATCCCCATCATCAGAGATGTGGTGGTGCTTGAAGAAACTTATGCCAAATCGCTTATAATTGATACCGGAGGTAAAACAGGGTATATCAAACTCCCGAGCTTTTATGCCGACTTCAACAAAGCGGGAGGCAGACGTTGTGCTGCTGACATGAAAAAAGAAATCCTGAAACTCAAATCAGAAGGTATCAGCGGACTTATCATAGACCTCAGAAACAATGGTGGGGGCAGCCTTCAGGATGTAGTGGATATTGCCGGCCTGTTTATCCCTGAAGGACCCATTGTTCAGGTAAAATCAAGAGGAATGAGACCTGATGTTTTGGAAGACCGCGATACCTCCGTGCTGTGGAGAGGCCCTCTGGTAATCATGGTGAACAATATCAGTGCGTCTGCATCAGAAATTCTTGCTGCAGCCATGCAGGATTATAACAGAGGCGTTATCATTGGGGGTGAACAAACTTTCGGCAAAGGAACCGTACAAAGGGTGTTAAATCTGGATGATTATTTACCCATGAGCGATTATAACCTTCGCCCTGTGGGTAGTCTGAAACTTACCACACAAAAATTTTACCGTGTGAATGGTGAAACCACGCAACTCAAAGGTGTGAGTAGTGATATTTCCCTCTCAGACAGATACGAGAAACTTTACAAGGGAGAAAGAGAAGAGGATTTCCCGCTTGCGTGGGATAGAATTGAACCAAGCCGCTATAGCAAGTGGAGCAATGGTCCGGATATTAACAAACTGAAAAAGAAAAGTGAGGCACGCATCGCCTCAAATGAAGCCTTCAATTATATTAAGGAGCTGGGCGACAAATACAAAAAGCAGAGTGAACAATCGCTCGTAAGCATGAATCTTGAGTCCTATCGTAAAGAGCAGAAAAAAGATAACGGCGAAAATGAAAAACTCGACAAGTTGGCGGCATCATTAAGTACCTTAAAACTCAGCAGCAGCAAAGAAGATATGCTGAAGATGCCTTCAGACTCAACACGTAAAGCCTTGCATGAAGACTGGCTCAAAAGCATTCATAAAGACTTTTATGTGAGAGAGGCGCTGGAAGTTGTTAAAGATATTCAATCAGAACGCTGAGTAAAAGGCAATCTGCCGTGGCATTCAGATTTGAAATCCGGGCTACATTATCTTACATAGAATCTGCTGTTTTACCCGAAGGAACCCCGAATCCGCCGTGAAGCGTTTCCTGGTTCGTGAGTCGGAAAATCAGTATATAATTACAGATTTACGAATCTTTCAAAATGCATCTATCATCCCATGTAGCTTGAGTCACTCAAATCCGTTGCTATCATACCGACCAGGACCGGGCATCAATGTCAAGGCATCGAAACACTCTACAAAAGACAGCAGAGAAATAATTCTCCCGGCTCCTCCCCGACGGCGGGCCTCATCGCAGCCAAAGACGTAAATACCGCAGAAAACGGCGTATCAGAATCAATTTCCTGTTAGGAATCACGACAAAGGCACCATGCAGGTAATAATTCAGAACGAACTTGTAACTTGTGCGGGAATTAGTTATGACCCTGATTAACTCTATAGCCTCCTGGTTAATGAAAAAGCGCATGCACCAGATTGAGCTTTTTCTTAAATATCCCTTGGATGTTCAGCGAGACACCCTTATTAAACTGGTCAAGGCAGCAAAAGATACCAGCTGGGGTAAAGAGTACGGGTATACAGAAATACGCGACCCAGAGCAATTCAGAAAAAGAATTCCGCTTCAGGATTACAACTCCCTCAAACCTTACATTGAAAAAATCAAAAAAGGAGAGCAGCAGATTTTATGGCCCGGGGAGATAAGGTGGTTTGCAAAATCCTCAGGAACAAGCGGAGACAAGAGCAAGTTTATCCCACTCAGCACAGAATCACTTGAAGAATGTCACTTCAAAGGAGGAAAAGACATGTTGAGCATTTACTGCAGCAACTTTCCTGAAACAAGACTTTTCACGGGCAAATCTCTTACCTTGTCAGGAAGCCTGAGAAATACGGGTGAGTGGATGCGCGGTTTTGAAGGCGACCTTAGCGCACTCATCGTTCAGAATCTACCGTTATTGGCAGAGCTTGCGCGAACCCCCAGTGCAGAAATTGCACTACTGGAAAACTGGGAGGAGAAAATTGATAAAATTGCCCAGGCAACAGCTTCTGAAAATGTTACTTCCATGGCAGGAGTTCCAAGCTGGATGCTTCTGTTATTAAAACACATTCTTCATTATCATGGCAAAACGAACATCCACGAGGTGTGGCCCAACCTTGAAGTATTTTTCCATGGAGGTGTGAACTTTAATCCCTATCAGACGCACTTCGACCAGATTATTGACCGGAGCAAGGTATTTTATCTCGAAACCTACAATGCCTCGGAAGGATTTTTTGGTATTCAGGACCAGAAAACCGAAAAAGACCTATTGTTGATGCTGGATTATGGAATCTATTATGAATTTATTCCTCAAGGCGGCGAAAAAAATGAAAAGGTGATTGGCCTTGACGAGGTAAAGACAGGGCGAGACTATGCCATGGTGATCTCAACCAACGCAGGATTGTGGCGTTACCAGGTTGGAGATACCGTGCGCTTTACCTCCATAGACCCTTTCCGCATTAAAATTTCCGGAAGAACAAAAATGTTCATCAATGCCTTTGGGGAAGAGCTCATGATTCATAATGCTGAAGATGCCATTAAAATTGCCTGTGACAAGACACGATCATCGGTTATTGAATTCACCGGCGGGCCATGGTTTGATGAATCAAAAGCAGGAGGAGCTCACGAATGGATAATTGAATTTGATGAGACTCCTGAAAATCCTGAATACTTCAAAGAAGTTTACGATAACGCACTGAAATCGCTAAACAGCGATTACGAAGCCAAAAGATTTAATGATATGATACTTGGCCCCCCGCGAATTCATCTTGCTCCGAAAGGAACCTTTTATCGCTGGATGAAATCGCAGGAGAAACTCGGCGGTCAATTCAAAGTTCCCAGGCTCAGTAATAACAGGATAATTCTCGAAAATATTCTCTCTCTTCTTTCATGAAAAGAAAGCGTTCCATATATCTTGTATTTCTGGTGCTGCTCTTTTCAATGGCAGGTAAGGGGCAAGTCCTGCTTTTCTCTCTTCCTGCCGGGGAAGATTCGTTAATAGCCGACCCACTCGGCAATATCTACCTGATGAAAGGCGCACAGCTTGTAAAATATGATCCGGGCGGAAAATTACTCATGAGATACAGCAATAAAGTTCTGGGGGCCATTGAATCTGCCGATGCTTCAAACCCCATGAAGATTTTATTGTTCTATCCTGACCTAAACAGAATTGTTTTTCTTGATAATCAGTTGTCTGAAAACGGGCCGGCCGTTGATCTTACAGAACCAGGTTTAGACCAGACGATTCTTGCCTGTTCCTCTCACGACAATGGTTTTTGGGTATATGATCAGAGGGAATTTGAGCTGGTAAGAATAGACCAGGAACTTCATATCTCACACCGAAGCGGAAATATTCCCCTGCAGACGGGGATTCCCGTGAAGCCATCTGAAGTTTACCAGTATCAGAACATGGTATTCCTGTATGATAATAATATTGGCTTCCTGGTATTTGATATTTTCGGCTCATACATCAAAACCATCCCTTTGAAAACTGTAGCATCTATATCTTTCGCAGAGGGATGTATTTTCTTTGTTCGCGAAGAGAAGCTAATACGTTTTAACTTAACCTCACTTGAGGAAAAAGAAGTAATCCTGCCTGTTGCTGGAATACTTCAGGCAATTGTACTTAAGGAGAAAGTCTTGCTGAAGACCCCTGAAAAAATTTGGGCCTTCAGCAGAAACTAAGAAATCGAAGAAGAAAAGAAATCGCGGTTCATACGCGCGATGTTGCTGATGCTGATTTGCTTGGGACATTCAGCCTCACAGGCACCTGTATTGGTGCATGCGCCAAAGCCTTCTTCATCCATTTGATCTACCATTGCGATAACGCGCTCTTTGCGCTCAGGCTGACCCTGGGGAAGCAAGGCATACTGAGAAATTTTGGCGGAAACAAACAAACTGGCTGAGGCATTTTTACATGCTGCAACACACGCTCCGCATCCGATACACGCAGCAGCATCCATGGCAAGGTCGGCATCTGCCTTGCGCACGGGTATGTTATTGGCATCTTTAACCTGTCCGGTATTTACACTGATAAATCCACCCTTTGACATGATACGATCAAAAGCAGAACGATCAACAACAAGGTCGCGGATAACAGGGAATGCAGCAGCGCGGAAAGGCTCGATGTAAATGGTTTCTCCGTCGGAGAAATTACGCATGTATAACTGACAGGTGGTAGTACCCTTCAGGGGGCCGTGAGCGCGACCATTGATATACATCGAACACATTCCACAGATTCCTTCACGACAGTCGTGATCAAACGCCACAGGCTCTTGTCCGCGTGTTACAAGTTGTTCATTAAGAACATCTATCATTTCCAGAAAAGACATATCAGGGCTGATATTATCAATCGGGTAATCTATGAGATTACCATTGGATTTATTGTCTTTCTGGCGCCAGATTTTAAGAAGAAACTTCATGATGTAGCGTTTATTATTTGTAGCTGCGTGTTGCAAGCTTCACATTTTCAAAATTCAAGGATTCTTTGTGCAAGGCTGGGTCCGCATCGAGCCCTTTGAACTCCCAGGCAGAAACGTAACAATACTCATTGTCATTTCTTTGGGCTTCGCCGGCATCCTGATACTCCACTCGAAAATGACCACCACAACTTTCATTACGGTTATAGGCATCAACAATCATGAGTTCTCCGAGTTCCAGAAAATCAGCCACACGACCTGCCTTTTCCAAATCCTGGTTCATGCCGGTAATACTTCCGGTAACCTTAACATCTCTCCAAAACTCATTTCGCAAATCAACAACCATCTTACGGGCTTTCAACAAACCTTCAGATGTTCTGGCCATGCCGCAGTAGTCCCACATGATCTTTCCAAGCCTGCGGTGAAAGTCATCCACTGACTTGGTTCCTGATACAGAGATAAGTCTTTCGCATCTTTCCTTTGCACTTTTCTCCGCCTCTTCAAAAGCCGGATGATCGGTTGGAATTGCTTTGGTGAAGATTTCGGT
>JBIIMV010000362.1:0-2730 GCA_044337805.1 Bacteroidia bacterium | reverse complement strand
GATTTAATATTCTGCAGGGTGAAATTTTGACACTGCCAAGGCTTGGTGTATGGTCTTTTCATCATGCCGACCCTTTTGAAATAAGAGGAGGTCCCTTAGGCTTCTGGGAAATTTATTTTGGTTTTCACTCCTGTGCCGTTGTTTTGCAGCGGCTGAATGAAACCCTCGATAAGGGAGAAGTTTTGGCTTACAGAAGATTTACTACTTCTCTGCATAGTTATCAGGAGCATGCCGAAAGGCTGATTGGGAATAGCATTGAGATGCCCGCACTGGTGCTAAAGGGAATTATAGGAAAGTACTGGACTGCGCCGGTGTTCGAGTCACTTCCTGAACAGGTATCCAGGTTGTATCGTATTCCAGGCAATTTGAAGGTTATTGGATTTTTCATCCGATTGTTTTTCCGACGTCTTGAATTCTATTACAACAAACTTTTCCGTCAAGAGCACTGGACAGTCTATTTATACGATGGTATCACCGGACAAACAAAGCAAATACCTGATCCACGAATTGACGGCTATTTTGCTGATCCATTCTTCTATCGCGACAAAGACGGAACATTGCATATTTTGGTTGAAAATTATGTTCGCAAACATGGGAAGGGGGAAATTGCGATCATTCATCTTGAGCCTGAAATTTCCATTCATCAGTTGTTCGATTCAGTCATTCATCGGTCTTATCCTTTTATTGTTACCACGCCCAATCAAGATTATGTGGTACCTGAACAATCCGTTGCGGGCTCCGTTTTTCTTAGACCCTTCAACGGGGATGCGGATACGCTATCGAGTTGGGAAAGGATTCTGAGTTTTCCGGGTGTAGATTCAACGCTGGTTTATTTCCAGGGTCGGTGGTGGCTTTGGTGCACCCGTGCGGGCATCGAGGCCGATTCCGCATTGTATTTGTTTTATTCGGATAACGTGAAAGGTCCCTACCTTCCGCATGCGGGTAATCCGGTAAAGTTTGATTGTGCTTCTTCCCGTCCGGCAGGAAGGCCTATTGTCCTGGGTGGAAAATTGTATCGCCCGGCACAGAATTGTAGCCATACCTATGGTGGCAATGTGGTTTGGAACTGTGTTGAAGTACTGGATCCGAATGTATATTCTGAGCGTCCTGCGCCTTCGCCGCAAGGTTTCCCTGTAAAAGGAAAGGCTGCAGGTATGCATCATATTGATTATTTCGAGTCCAGCTTTGTTTATGACATTAAATCATATCGCTTTAGTTTTATTTCCTTTGTGAACCATTTAAAAGCGCGTATCATCTGAAATGAAGACGAAGGCCGCCATTATTGCCAATTTCGCGAGCAGGGTAATTATTGCAGGTGCTAATCTTGCGGTGTTGCTGCTCTCTGCTCGTTGGCTAGGTCCTGCGGCCCGCGGTGATATCAGCCTTTTCGTGCTTGATTTGTCTCTGATTATGCTTGTTTCAGAGATGGTTGGCGGTCCGGCATTGGTTTATCAGGTTCCGCGCATCAATAATCTCCAGCTTAAATCACTTGGGTATGGCTGGGGCCTGATTTCTGCCTTGCTATGTCTGTTTGTGCTTTATTTTTTCAGTCTTATTCCTGCACATGCCGGTTTTTTTCTGGTTTTCTCCGGGATGCTATTGAATGCCGGTGCAGTACACTCTCAGATATTGGTTGGAAGAGGCCGTTTTTGGTCATTCAGTTTTCTGAGTATGATAAGTCCCCTTTCAATTTTAGGTTTTATTATTTTCTCTCTTCATTATGATGAAAAGAAGGTTGAGATTGTATACAATGGGATTTTAACAGGCGCAATCTTGTCTTTTATCGTCGGTGCATTGTTGACTCCCGGCACCTGGTCTAAGAAACCGGTTCCCTGGCTTAAGCTTATTCCTGAAGTTTTTTACAATGGCGGACTAAACCAATCTGCCAGTATTTTTCATTTGCTGAGCAATCGTTTTTCCTATTTTCTGCTTCAGCGTCAGTATGGGAATGCGGAGTTAGGTGTTTACAGTCTTGCAGTTTCTGTTTGTGAATCGGTATTAATGTTTTCTCATAGCTTATCAATGGTGTTTTATTCGCGTTCGGCAAACCGTTCAGATGACGAAGGTTTAAGGCGAGGTACAGCTGCCTGGGCAGGCTGGAGTTTTTTCATCACCCTTTGTGGATGTTTGGTTTTGTGTCTCATGCCCGGTGCCTGGCTGGTTCAGCTCGTCGGCGAAGGATTCAAAGAGGCATCATCCTATTTTTTCGTTCTTTCCTTACCGGTATTGTTCATCTCTTATTTCCAGCTCATCACTCATTATTTTTCAGGGCAGGGCAATTACAGGCTGAATGCCGGAGCAGGTTTAATCGGAGCAGGTGTTTCCATTGTTTTTTGCTTTCTTCTTATTCCCTCCATCGGTATGTATGGAGCAGCGCTGGCCTCTGTTTCGGGAGCACTGGCCATGTTTATTTTCTATGTGAGCAGATTTCTTTTGCATACTTCGTTGAGTATCTCTGATCTGGTTTTTTTCTTTAGGGTTAAAAAGAGTATCTGAATGTGCGGCATAGCAGGATATTTCAGGAAGGGATTGCATGCAGCGGATGCTGTTCAGGAAGTGGCGGCGATGAGCAGAAAAATTGCACATCGTGGCCCTGATGGCGAAGGCATTATTGCCATTACTCAAACAGACGTGCATCCTCTCTACACTTCAGATACTCCAACCGATCACAGGCTGGAAACATGGAGGTATAGTCCGGGCGAGGAGGTGAGCACCACCCGATCAGAAGTT
>JBIIMV010000361.1:0-2734 GCA_044337805.1 Bacteroidia bacterium | reverse complement strand
GCCCCCGGAGCCGATACTGATAAATAAATGCTGCACCTGAGACGGAGTTCTCTCTCCATTTACAACACGCTAAGCCGAACCAAGGAAGAGTTCAAGCCTATTCACTCTCCATTTGTGGGAATGTATGTCTGTGGACCAACTGTTTATAACGACGTTCACCTTGGGAATTGTCGCACTTTCATCTCCTTCGATATTGTTTACCGTTACCTGCTTCATCTGGGATACAAGGTGCGGTATGTTCGAAATATCACGGATGCAGGGCACCTCGAAAGTGATGCCGATTCAGGCGATGATAAAATCAGTAAACGAGCCAGACTTGAACAACTCGAACCTATGGAGATTGTTCAAAAATATACCGTGGGCTTCCGTCGGGTTATGGATCAGTTTAATAATCTGCCACCGGCAATTGAACCAACAGCTACCGGTCATGTCATCGAACAAATTGAAATGACTAAACAAATCATAAACAATGGTTTGGCTTATGAAAAAAATGGCACCGTTTATTTTGATGTTGAAGCGTACTCACGTAATCAAAATTATGGCGTCCTGAGCAACAGAAAACTTGATGACCTGCTCAACAATACGCGTGAACTTTCAGGTCAGGATGAAAAAAGAGGAAGGCTCGATTTTGCTCTTTGGATAAAGGCAAAACCTGAGCATATAATGAACTGGCCTTCTCCCTGGGGATCAGGTTTCCCGGGTTGGCATATCGAATGCTCTGCCATGAGTAAAAAGTATCTTGGCGATCGGTTCGATATTCATGGTGGCGGCATGGATCTAATCGCAACGCATCATACCAACGAGATTGCTCAATCAGTTGCCTGCAGTCATGAACCTCCGGTAAACTACTGGATGCATACCAATATGCTCACCGTAAATGGTGCCCGAATGGCTAAGTCGGCAGGAAATGGCTTCCTCCCCGGTGAACTCTTCTCTGGAAATCACCCGCTGCTGGATAAGGCTTACTCCCCTATGGTGGTGAGGTTTTTTATGCTGCAAACTCACTACAGAAGCACTCTCGATTTCAGCAATGAGGCTCTCTCCGCAGCTGCTAAGGGTTTTGAACGCCTCATGTCGGCCTTTGATTTGCTCAATCGTATCCATGCTTCTCAAAATTCAAGTTTCAGTGTTCAGGATTTCCACGACAGGTTCTATGAGGCAATGGATGACGACTTCAATACTCCTGTCCTGCTGGCCTCTGTATTCGATGCCGTGAGGATGGTTAACCTGATGAATGACGGTAAGGAAACGCTGAACGAAACAGATTTGAATAGTTTCAAGGATCTTCTCTCTGCTTTTGTCTTCGACGTGATGGGACTAAAAATAGAAAACTCTGAAGGCTCTGGAGAATCTGTGCAGTCACTTATGTCTCTTATTCTTGAAATTAGAAAGGAGGCAAAATCGAAGAAGGATTTCGCTACTTCTGATCTTATTCGTGACAGGTTGCTTGATGCAGGCATTCAGGTTATGGACACTAAAGATGGTGCAGCATGGAAAGCTATCAAATAAAAATCGGTCAAATTTTCGTAGCGGCTTTGCTGCTTTTCACGGCCTGCAGCCAGCCTCCTGCAAGGGAAGAAAATGATACTGCTCCCGCAACAGAAACAGTGTCGTTTAAAAAGCCCTCTGCGCCTGTCCCTGCATTTAATGCTGATTCAGCTTTTTTCTGGGTGCAAAAACAGCTCGCTTTCGGTCCCCGCACCCCGGGGTCGCAAGGCCATGCAGATTGCGGTAATTTTCTTGAATCAAAGTTAAAATCTTACGGATTCTCTGTTATCACACAAAAGCCAACAATTACTACTTTTGATAATAAGTCATATAGATTATATAATATTATAGGTTCTTATCGTCCTCAGGAAACAAACCGGATTTTATTACTCGCTCATTGGGATACCCGACCCTGGGCTGATGGTGATACCAAAGATCGTGACAAACCTATTGATGGAGCCGATGATGGGGCTTCGGGTGTAGCAGTGTTGCTGGAAGTGGCAAGGCTTATTTCGCAGTCTGCACCCGCTCTCGGGGTTGATATTTTCTTTACCGATATGGAAGATTATGGTCAGCCCGATGATAGTCCTTTTCAAAAAAGAGAAAATACCTGGTGCCTCGGAACACAATATTGGGCCGGAAACCCGCATGTGCCCGGTTACAAGGCCAGGTTTGGTATTCTGCTCGATATGGTTGGATCCAAAGGAGCCCGCTTTCCGCGTGAAGGGACGGGTTTGCGGTATGCATCCGATATCGTGGATAAGGTATGGAAGACCGCAGAAGTTGTCGGACACGCTGATTTTTTTGTGTCTGAAACAACTTATCCAACAACTGACGATCATCTGTATGTTAATACCCTCGCTGGCATTCCATGTATAGATATCGTCAACATGGATCCTTCGTCGCAACGTTATGGTGCTTATCATCATACACACAACGATAAGATTGACATCATCGACCCGGCCACGCTTAAAGTTGTCGGAACGGTTCTTCTGGAGGTGTTGTTCAGGGAATTTTGAAACTTGTAACTGTAGAATGATGAACCTTGTCTTTCATGAATAATTTTAAATCAAATTGCTGATTGGCTCGCCTTCTTCTCATATTATCACTGCTCTGTTTGTCCTTCTTGCCCACGGCCAGCGGGCAGGTATCTGACGACTTTTCTGACAATGATTTCACCGTGAATCCGTCTTGGACAGGTGATGCCTCTGAATTTACCGTCAATGCACAACAAGAGCTTCAACTC
>JBIIMV010000411.1:0-2734 GCA_044337805.1 Bacteroidia bacterium | reverse complement strand
GACACCACCTGCGGCATTCAGAGTGATAGTGTTGTTGATACAATACGGGCCGTTGTTTCCTGCATTTGCAATAGGAAGGGTGTTGACTGTGACATTTGTTACAGCGCTTGAACTGCAGTTGTTAGCGTCGATTACCACCACTGTATATGCTCCGGCATCGGAAACACTACAGTTTGGAATAACCGGATTCTGAAGCACACTATTGTAGGCGTTGGGTCCGCTCCACGCATAGGTATTTCCACCTGAAGCACTGAGGGCGATATTATTGCCTTCGCAGAAAGGACCATTGTTGAGTGCGCCTGCATTGGGCAGTGCATTAACAACGACGTTGGTGTTGAAACTGGCGGAACAATTGTTGGCATCACTAACGGTGACCGAATACACCCCGCTCATGCCTGCCGTGCTGTTGTTAATTACCGGGTTTTGTAACGCACTGTTGAAACCCGCGGGCCCCGTCCATGAAAAAGATGATCCTGTATTTACAGAAAGAGAAATATTGCTGCCTTCACAATATGGGCCGTTATTGGAGGCAATGCCGGCTGGAATTGGATTGATGACAACATTTGTACTTGCAGAGGCGGAGCAATTGTTTGCATCGGTTACCACAACCGTATAAGAACCGCTCATACCGGTGGTTACAGCTGCCATTATTGGGTTCTGATTGTTGTTGATATATCCTGCCGGACCTGACCACGAATAAACTGTTCCGCCGGAAGCGTTCAACTGAACATTATCACCGGCACAAACAGGACTATTATTATTTGCGTTTGCTGCAGGAAGTGCATTTACCACCACGTTAACATTTGCTGTTCCGGTGCATCCGTTGGCATCTGTTACATTGATGGTATAGCTTCCGCTGTTCACATTCCCGGCATTGTTGACCGTTGGATTTTGTAAGTTGCTGTTAAAGCCATTTGGTCCGCTCCATGCATACGTTCCACCCGCTATAGCCGGACAAGTTAAATTAAGCACGTCTCCTGCGCAAAGAGGGGAATTACTGCCCGGTACCACTACAAGCGTGCTGTTCACCACAACATTCGTAGTGGCGCTCGCGGTACATCCGGCTGCATCGCTGACCACCACCGTGTAGATACCTGAATTTGCGATACTGCAGTTTGCAATAACAGGGTTTTGCAGATTGCTGTTAAAACCTCCCGGCCCTGTCCATGCATAGTTTGTACCTCCGGCCGCGTTAAGCTGAATGGTGCTTGCCGTGCAATATGGCCCTGTATTGGATACGTTTATAACAGGCAAGGGATTTACCACTATATTGATATTTGCTGTCGGAGATACACATGTTCCGAGTGCAATACTCAGGTTGTACGTACCGGACATTCCAATTGTGGCGTTATTGATAACAGGGTCTTCCAACGCTGATACAAAACCATTGGGGCCTGTCCAGCTATAAGTACCTCCCGGAACATTGTTGCTGCTGAGATTTATCGTTTGCCCTTCGCATACCGGACTATTAGAGCCCAATACAGGCAGAGCAGGCAGCGGGTTCACCACCACATTGAGGTTAGCAGTGGGAGAGGAACATCCGTTTACTGTTATGGTGAGTTGATAGGTGCCTGAATTACTTAGCGTGGCGTTACTGATGACAGGGTCTTCCAATGCCGAGACGAAGCCATTGGGTCCTGTCCATGCATATGTCGCACCGGCAATAGCGGGCCCATCAAGATTTATTGGGTCACCTTCGCATACCGGCCCGTTTGAAGAGATGATGGGTAAGGGAGGCAAAGGGTTTACCGTGATATTAAAAGTTTGAGGGAACACGCAGGTTCCTTGTGCGTAGTTAAGTGTAATGCTGTAGGTTCCGGGGTTGGCGTAACTGATACCATTTAAAACCTGTTGATTGTTGACGGCAGGACTTGAAGAGGAAGGCAGTAGCCAGTCGTAGGAGGTCGCAGGTCCTGCACCTAGTCCGGTAACAGTAACCGGATCACCTACGCATACAGGATTGGGAGAAATGGTAAAGCCGGGGTTAGTGACCGGGGTAACATTTACGTTCACTGTTTGTGTTGAGGTAATACCGCAGGCATCGGTGACCACTGCGGTATAAATGGTAGAGACCGTGGGAGAAACGCTGACAGGTGAACCTGCCAGACCACCGGGGTTCCAGGTGACTGAATAAGGAGGTACGCCAAAAGTTCCGTTCGCAGTAAGGTTTGTAGAGGCACCAGCACAGATATTGGCATTTGACGCGAAGGCCGAAGCAACAGCAACTGTTTGGCCTCTTACCGTCATGGTCCAGGGTGATCCTGCACCAATGCAGGTAGAAGAACATCCTCCACCCGCCATAAAGCACCTGTATAAGCGTAGCGTAAAATTCATGGGTGAGGAGCCGCATGACGGAGGGGGCACACAGGCCTGTACATCGCTGAAAATGGTTTGGTTGTTTGCCGTGCAAGTCCCACCGAAGGATGCATTACAGAACCAGAAAAAGCCTGGAATATTAGGGCTATTGCAGCCGTTAAAGGAGAAGGAAGTTGCTCCATCATTCATCCAGCATATACCTTGTGCTACGTAATTGAAGGTAAACAAAATGTCTGTAATAACTGCATTTGCCGGCGATGGAACGCTTAGGTTATAGGCACAGCCTCCTGTAAAGCATAAAGCATTATACCCTGATCCGTTTATTGAAGCCTGAGGGAGTGTGTTGCTGCTTGTCACCAGAGGGTCCACCGTCATAGGGAAGGTGAGTCCTGCCTGAACGGCTTCATCTCTGTCGAAA
>JBIIMV010000360.1:0-2735 GCA_044337805.1 Bacteroidia bacterium | reverse complement strand
GTCCATTCCCTGTGCACGCTCCCAGCGCAAACCGGGGTTCTCGAGCGAGCCGGGCGCAATACCACTCTGCCCGTTGTAGCCCTGTTGAATGGTGAAGAAATTACCTCTCCATGCAAAGTCTCCGATATTGGCATTTCCTGTAAATCCGTAGCTGCTTCTGAGCTTTGCAAAACTGATAAATTTCAGGCCTTTCATCCAGTCCTCATCAGAGAGAATCCAGCTTCCGGAGACCGCGGGAAAATAGCCGTAACGATTGCCCGGACCAAATCTCGAGGAACCATCGCGGCGCATGCTCACCTCCACGATATAACGGTCTTTCAGTTTGTAATTCAATCTCCCGAAAAAGGAGTTAAAGGTAAAGCCGGTAGCATAGTTGTACCCGTTGATGGTTTGCGCATTAGATGGTTCTTTCAATGCGTCGTTGCTGAATCCTATGCCTTGTAGTCCAACACCGCGTGTATCTGATTTCTGAGCTTCGGCACCCAGGGTAGCACCCACGGTGTGCAGATCGTTGTATCTGCGGTTGTAGGCAAGAAAAGAGCCGGCAGTCCAGTTGAAGACGGTTGTTCTGCGGTCCCATGCAGAGGATGTGCTGCCTGTGTCCTGCGTGTTCCGAAAATTAAACTCAGATTCCCACTGGTTGAGTAAATCCATTCCAAAAGAATTGTTCCAGATAAGGCCCGGAAGAATCTGATATTGGGCGCTGATATTGGAGATATTTCTAAACCCGCGTGCCACAAACTCACGTGTATCGAGCTGCCAGGCCGGATTGGAATAAGGATCGTTGAACGTTCCATCGGAATTGTAAATGGGAATATAGGGCAGTCGCTGCTGAGCGGCTCCCAGCCCGCCATCATCACCCATAGGAACCCTTCTGTTGATGGTGTAGGCAAAATTGGTTCCCATACTGAGTTTCAGTCGCTCTGTAGCCTGATTGTCGATACTCAGTCGGGTGTTAAAACGTTCAAAATCGCTACCCACCAAAAACCCTTTCTCGTTGCGGTAGGTGCCGCCTGCATAGAATGTTGTTTTCTCATTTCCTCCCTGTGCACTCAGGTTGGTCGCAATAACAACACCGGTTCTGATGGCGGTGCTAATCCAGTCAGAGCCTCCTGTTGCCGCAACAAAGGAATCGGCCTGAGCACGTGTAAAGCCACGGTTGTTCCATAAACCAAGAACAGCCTTTTTATCTTCAGGGCTACCTGTTTTTTCAATGGCTGCTTTATCTCTCAGCGCCAGATGATCCTCTGCCGAAATAAATTCCAGCATGTTCGTGGGAGTTACCAGCCCACTGCTATGACCAAAATCAAACCTCGTCTTGCCGGCCTTGCCTTTCTTTGTAGTAATCAGAATCACCCCATTCGCCCCTCGAGAACCATAAATGGCAGTGGCAGCTGCGTCTTTGAGTACCTCCATCGATTCGATATCAGACGGATTGAGGTCGGCGATGGCAGACGTTCCGGAACCAAGATTGCCCGGAGAAAAATCTCCGGTCGTCATGGGAATGCCATCTATCACATACAAAGGCTCAGCACCGGCAGAAATAGAATTGGTACCCCGAATATTCACCTTCACCGGTGTGCCTGCAACTCCGCTTGAACCGGTTACCAAAACCCCGGATGCTCGTCCCTGCAATACCTGATCAAGGCTGGGCTGCACACTGTTGTTAATCTCAGCAGATTTAATCGTCGTAATGGCACCGGTCACATCACGCTTCTGCTCCAGGCCATATCCCACCACCACTACCTGGTCTAACTGTAAGGCATCTTCCTGCATGGTTATGCTCAATTCCTGATCTGTACCTGCGCTTAAATCAAGACTCTTACGAACCTGCGCGTAGCCAATGGCGCGAAAAACCAGGTTAACTTTTGCCTTAGGTAAACCACTGAACTTAAAAGTGCCGTTGATATCACTTACCACACCCCGCGTGGTTCCTTCAAGCACAATGGCCACACCAATGACCGCTTCATTTTTTGTATCCGAAATTTTTCCACTAACGTTTACACCGCTTTCCTGCGCCAAAAGTCCTGAACCGGGCATAAAAATCAGCAGAAAACACCATAGCTTCCATGCTCGAATTGGATTCATAAAAATCAATTTAGGAGGGTAAAAATATAAAAGTGTATGTATAACACAAAGAAATTATTTTCTCAATTTCTCGGGTTATCCTATTGGTAAATATAGGGTATCCTTCAAACGCAACGGCAGGATATTTTATCGCGCCGCTGAGGGGTCCGCAAGGTAAAACTGAACCGGTAACAGACAAACTCATAGTTGTATATTTGCCGTAACCAAGATGAAAAAGTTAGTATTAATCAGACATGCGAAAGCAGAAGATCCGACCCTGAACCCCGATGACTTTAATCGGCGTTTGACCGACCGCGGAAAGGCCAATGCTCAGAGCCTGGGCAGTTGGCTCTCAGACAAGGTACACGGAAACCCGCTCATCATCAGCAGTCCGGCAAAAAGAACCCGGAGCACCGCGAAGCGTATTGCTCAGGCACTGGGTATTGCTCCCGATGAGATTGTATACAAAGACAGCATCTATCTCTCACCCCTCAGCAACCTTAACTACCTTTTGCAGGAGACGCCGGAAAACAGAACAGCCATCATTATGGTGGGTCACAATCCCGGCATGAGTGAGCTGCTCGATTACCTGAGCGACAAGCCCGAGGAGCCTTTCCGCACCTGCGGATGCGCCATTCTTGATCTTCATGTACCACGTTGGGCATTGG
>JBIIMV010000359.1:0-2743 GCA_044337805.1 Bacteroidia bacterium | reverse complement strand
GAGAAAACAATCTTATTCAGGCACTGAACGTGAATGGGCCTTTATGCTGTTCAGCAGCTCTGTGTTGTTTGGTTTTTCCGAATAACCATGGTGGAAAGCGCGTCTTTCGCAAAAAGATATAGCATCAAATCATCACCTGTTGCATGCCCGTGATCCCATCGGAATGTCCATCCATTCCGAATCACTGCCCCACCCACCTGAAGGTCAGATTTATCCTCTCCCCTGCTGCCTTCGGCTCCTTGGGTATGGCATGCTGAAAATCGTGCTGACTGTTTCCCGACATGTACAACACGCTGCCATGTTCGGCAGATAGTTCCCACTTCTGCTTAAAATCCTGCCGGCGGCGAATGAGAAACCTTCTGCTTTGACCCAATGAAAGCGAAACAATATTGGGTTGCTTACCCAGCTCCGGCTCATCGTCGCTGTGCCATCCCATGGAATCGCTTCCATGCCGGTAGTCATTCGCCAGTACACTGTTGAGCCTGATATGGAAATGAGATGCAAAATGATGTCTCAGCCTGTCTAACAGAGGATGCCAGGGCATTGGCTCATGCAGTCTTCCACTATAGGTGTACTGCACTCCCTCGTCGGCATACCAGGCGGTGAGACGGGGCTGCATGACCTCCTTTCCAAACATCATGATGCTTTGATGCTTCCAGTCAAGCTCCTCTTTCAATACCTTAAACATCTTATCTGACTCGGTAGAGGAAAAAAATTGGGGCACATACAAAAAACCCTCAGGAATCGCTAACATTGTGTAATGACGCAGGTTTTAGCAAAGGTAAGAATTGACAAGTGGCTTTGGGCGGTTCGTCTGTACAAGACCCGCAGCCAGGCTACCGCCGCCATTGACGAAGGTAAAGTGAAGCTGAACGATGCCCCGATGAAGCCTGCGCATGTCGTGAAAGTGGGCGAGGTATATCAGATCAGACATCAGCACATCACACTCACCATTCAAGTGAAAGCCTTGCTGGAAAAACGTATCGGCGCACCGCTGGTGAAAGAGTACATGGAAGATCTTACCCCTGAGGAGGAACGCAATAAACAGCGTGAGGTATATTTCTTTCCCACCGGGAAACGATGGAACAAAAGCGGTCGGCCCACCAAGAAAAACAGAAGGTTGATGGATGGCTTTTTTGATGCTGAGCATGGTGCGTAAATACTACGATTTCGATGACTGGCTGTCGTCACTGACTGAGCAGCAACAGACTTTGGCCATGACGCTTCAGAATATCATTCTCAGTGCCGGAGATGGTATCTCCCAAACCATGCGTTTCAATCTTCCCTTCTTCGATTATTATGGCTGGATGGTGTACCTGAACCGTTACAAAAAAGGGATAGACCTCGGTTTTATTCAGGGTGTTCACCTGAGCGCTGGTGACGGGCGTCTGGAAGTGCGTAAAAGGAAACAGATACGTTCACTGCATGTTGAAGTCCTGTCTGATATTCATCCTCAGGAGGTCATGCAACTGATCTTCGATGCTATGGAATTCAATCGCACCGTGAACAGTAAAAAGGCCTTTAAAAAGCGATAACCTTTTCCCGCGTCGGCAAATGCCTGCGAGGCTTTCTAAAGCGCTCTGTCCAGGTCAAACTGCTCCAGGTAGTCAGCAACCCTGCGAACAAACCGGCCGCCAAGGGAACCATCTACCACACGATGGTCGTACGAATGTGAAAGGAACATCATGTGTCTGATGCCGATGAAATCTCCCTGAGGCGTCTCTATCACCACCGGCTTCTTGCGAATCGCTCCCACGGCAAGTATCGCCACCTGAGGCTGATTGATGATAGGGGTTCCCATCACATTCCCGAATGATCCTACATTCGTCAGAGTGAAAGTTCCACCACTGATTTCATCCGGTGTGAGTTTGTTCTCCCGCGCCCGGTTGGCAAGGTCATTCACCGATTTGGTAAGTCCTACAAGATTTCTCTGATCGGCATTCCGTATTACGGGAACAATCAGATTGCCGCTCGGCAGCGCAGTAGCCATCCCGATATTGATGTCTTTGCGCAAAATAATATTCGTTCCGTCAACCGATGCATTCACGCCCGGAAAATCTTTGATGGCTCGCACCACTGCTTCTATAAAAATAGGCGTAAAGGTCAGCTTCTCGCCTTCGCGTTTTTCGAACTGACTCTTGATGCGGTCGCGCCACTTCACAATATTGGTGACATCGGCCTCCACAAAAGAGGTCACATGTGGCGAAGTGGCCTTTGAACGCACCATGTGGTCGGCAATGAGCTTCCGCATGCGGTCCATCTCGATGATTTCGTCGCCCGGATTCACCACGATATTTGATTTCACCGGGGCAGCAGGCGCAGATGCCGCAGGGGCGACAGCCGCAGGGGCAGAGACCACCGGTGAGGCAGGGGCTGCAGGCGCAGGCGATGCAGCAACAGCAGGAGAAGTACCGCGTGTAGAGAGATAGGCCAGAATATTTTCTTTGGTTACCCTGCCATCTTTGCCGGTGCCGGGGATACGGTCGAGTTCTGCCTGTGAGATACCTTCTTCTTTTGCGATGGTACGCACAAGGGGCGAATAAAAGCGGTCGCCGGCGGCAGGATTTGTTGGTTCTGAAGCCGGAGCTTCCGATGAGACGGCTACAGCAGGGGCAGCAACAGGTGCGGCAGGCGCAGGGGCAGCAGCAGGCACAACAGGCGCAGGTGCCGATGCCTCAGCAGTATCACCAATCAGCGCAATGGCAGAGCCTACCTGCACCACATCACCCTCATTGAACAAACG
>JBIIMV010000016.1:0-10792 GCA_044337805.1 Bacteroidia bacterium | reverse complement strand
AAAGGAGTGTATTTCCTCCGACTCGATGCTGGTGACCGTTCTGTGACAAGAAGGATTATTGTCCAGTAATTATCTAAAATCCAAACCACGAAAAGGGGAGCATTTGCTCCCCTTTTTCTTTTTCTTCAATAATTTCGCAAACCAAAACAAACAGAAATGAATCTTTCCGGAAAACGTGTTTTGATCAGGGTAGACTTTAATGTTCCGCTTGACGCTGATCTAAAAATAACTGACGATACCAGAATACGCGCCGCCCTGCCAACCATTCAGGATGTTCTTGCAAATGGAGCCTCTGTGGTGCTGATGTCGCATTTGGGACGTCCTAAAAATGGCCCCGATTTGAAAAATTCCCTCAAGCCGGTTGCTGCGCATCTCGGTGCGATGCTTCATCGGGAAGTGGTTTTTGCCGGTGATTGTATTTCTGATGATGCTTTTTCCAAGAGTGCTGCATTAAATCCCGGGGAGGTCTTGATGCTTGAAAACCTTAGGTTTTATGCAGAGGAGGAAAAGGGCGATGAGGCTTTTGCAGGTAAGTTATCAAGACACGGTGATTTTTACCTCAATGATGCCTTCGGAACAGCTCACCGGGCGCACGCTTCAACGGCGGTAATAGCCGCTTTTTTTAAAGGCAGATGCGGTTTTGGAAAACTAATGGAGAGAGAAATAGAAAGCATTGAAAAAGTTCTTAGTAAAGCCGAACGACCTTTTACTGCCATCATCGGTGGTGCCAAGGTTTCAAGTAAAATTGATATTATCAGGCCGCTTTTGGATAAGGTTGACCACCTCATTATTGGCGGAGGCATGATGTTTACCTTTGCCAAAGCCCTCGGTGCCAATACAGGAAGTAGCCTTGTTGAGACAGATAAACTTGAGCTTGCACTCGATATTCTTGATGCTGCCAAAAAGAAGGGAATAAGGGTTCACCTTCCTGTTGATACCATTGCTGCTGAAAAATTCAGTAATGATGCGGCAACTCAATTGGTCGCGGTTGATGCGATTCCTGACGGATGGATGGGCCTTGATATTGGCTATGAAAGCATCGAAAAATTTTCAGCAGTAATAAAAAGTTCGAAGACAATTCTGTGGAATGGACCTATGGGAGTTTTTGAAATGGAGAATTTTTGCCGGGGCACCAAAGAAATAGGATTGAGTATAGCCGAGGCAACAGCATCAGGGTGTTTCTCACTTGTAGGTGGGGGTGACTCGGTTGCGGCTGTTAATCAATTTCATCTTACTGATAAGGTAAGCTATGTATCAACCGGTGGCGGGGCTCTGCTTGAATACATCGAGGCCGGTACACTTCCGGGTGTTGAAGCAGTCAGAGCAAATGCCGTGACCTAGTATGGATCCGGATTTCGAAAGACAATGGAACGAGGTTCTCGAAGAGGTATCGAGGCCATTCGGTGAAAAACTGGAACTTGAAGCGGTTCTTTTTTTAATCGGTGTTCAGGAACTTGGTCAGCCTGTCAGGAAGTTTAGCAAAGATCAGAAAGTTGATCTTCTACATGTTGCTATCTGCCGTTTACTGGAGCCATTCGGATATTACCAATACGAAGGAACCGATCAGGATGGTTGGCCTCATTACTCGCCGACCGAGTTGTTGCCACAATTGAATCCTGTACAGCAACATCACTTGATGAAACGCGCAATAGTGGAGTATTTTCGCCCCGAAAAACCGATTAACGCTGAATAAGGGTAATGGTTTTTTCTGCAGTTTCTCCGGGAATGACGTGGATGTTTTCTTTATCTGCTTCAAACGCTCCCTTACTGACCTCAACCTGCAGGATTGCTTCGAGTTCGAACTCGAAATAAGCATTGCCACTGATGTCGGTTATTTCGGAGGCTTTCACGTCGCCCGGACGAGGATTGTTTTCTGAGTTAAGTTCAACGGTGCACCCCTGAATGGGATTGTTCAGGGTATCTACCACTGTAATAACCGCTTTGGCAGGTTCTTCTTTCTTACAACTGCTCAGTGTGGAAGCTGTGAAGAGAAAAATAACAGTAAGAAGTGTGAACCAAACAAAAAATGCAGAATTTCGCGTTACTGAAGTCATATGGTTGAGGTACATTTTGCCCATCTTTGAGACTCGCTAAGTTAAGAATTGTTCAGAAAAAATGAATTCCAGACAAATACTCGCCGCAATTTCCCTGTTCACGGCATTGACCTTAGGATTGAACCAGTCCCAGGCTGCCTCGGCAAAGGCAGGAAAGGATACCCTTGTTTTGATTGAAACATCCATGGGAAATATCAAACTCATGTTATACAAGGAAACGCCCCTCCACAGGAAAAATTTTATCAAATTGGTTTCATCTGGATTTTATGATTCCCTGTTATTTCACCGCGTAATTCGTGGTTTTATGATTCAGGGAGGTGATCCTCAAAGTAAACGTGCTAAAGCCGGCGTCGCTCTGGGTAACGGAGAAGTGGGCTATACCCTTCCTGCCGAATTCAGAGATAGCCTCATTCACAGAAGAGGTGCTCTCGCAGCAGCAAGGCTTGGTGATGATGTTAACCCCTCCAAGGCTTCTTCAGGATGTCAGTTTTATATCGTTCAAGGCAAAACTTTCTCCGCTTCTGACCTTAGCTCTATGGAGGCAAGAATGAATCAGAATGCCCGTCAAGGTGTATTTATGTCATTTATCTCAAGACCTGAAAATGTGGGGCTGAGGCAAAGATTCGTGAATGCTCAGCAAAGCGCTAATCGTGATTCTATGGAGTTTCTATCCAAGCTTATTGAACCAAGAATCTCCGGTGAAATGAATGCCTTGAAGCCTTATAAATTTTCGCCATCGCAGGTAAAAGCCTACACCACATCCGGAGGATCACCACATCTGGATGGTGGATATACCGTGTTTGGCCAGGTTGTCGAGGGGATGGAGGTGATTGATAAAATTTCAGAGGTGGAGAAAGACCCCGGAGACCGTCCAAAACAAGATGTCCGATTCAAAGCCAGAATAGTCATTGAATAATAGTTAGGGTAATGAAAGAAAAGATTGAACAATGGACTGCAGAGTATGCAGGTTGGATGCCTGCAGATGCTGCTGAAGCGGAGGCTTTCAGAATAAAATTTCTTTCCAGAAAAGGGATTTTGGCTGATTTATTTGAAGAATTTAAACTCATTCCGTCTGATCAGAAAAAGGAGATGGGTATGCTTCTGAATCATTTCAAAAATTTCTTGAATGAAAAACTGGATACCATTGTTTCTTCAGCGCATGCCCGTTCGTCTCATGATATCGTAGATTTCTCACGTCCGGGACTTCCTCATGAAACCGGGGCTATTCATCCCTTAAGTGCCGTTAACAGGAGAATTAATGAGATATTCTCAAACATAGGATATAAAATTGCTGAGGGACCTGAAATCGAAGACGACTGGCACAATTTCTCCGCATTGAATTTTCCGCCTGAACATCCTGCACGCGATATGCAGGATACGTTCTTTATTAATCCCCAATATGCCCTGCGAACGCATACATCATCCGTTCAGGTTCGGGTAATGGAAAATGAAAAACCTCCTATAAGAAAACTTATGCCGGGAAGGGTCTTTAGGAATGAAGCAGTATCAGCGCGCGCTCATTGTCAATTCCACCAGGTTGAAGGTCTTTACATCGATAAGGGGGTAACTTTTGCTGAACTTAAGCAAACCCTGTCGTATTTTTCCAGAGAACTTTTTGGAGCCAAAACCAATATTCGGTTACGTCCTTCTTATTTCCCCTTTACCGAACCCAGCGCTGAAATGGATGTGAGTTGCCCTTTCTGCTCCAAGGGTTGTTCTATATGTAAATATACCGGCTGGGTTGAGATTCTGGGCTGCGGAATGGTCGATCCTCAGGTCTTGGTAAATTGCAAAATCGACCATGAAGTATTCAGTGGATTTGCTTTTGGTTTAGGTATTGAGCGTATCACGATGATGCTCTATGGGGTAAATGATTTAAGATTGTTTTTTGAAAATGATCTCAGGTTTTTGTCTCAATTTAAATCCTGGTCGTGAATGATCGCTTGGCTTTTCTGAAAAAGATGGCAGAGGAGTCGCCGGACGATCCCTTTTTTCCTTATGCTCTTGCCATGGAATATCAAGCCATGGGAGACGATTTACATTCCCTGGTTCTGCTTTCTGAGGTTATTCATAAATTTCCGGATTATATACCAGCATATCATTTGTCTGCACAATTGTTAATTAAGACGAATCAAGATGAAGCTGCTGTTAAGCTGCTTACCACTGGAATAATGCTGTCGCAAAAGGCAGGAAACAAAAAAGCCTGCAGTGAAATGCAGGCAATACTGGAAGAGCTGTATTCTTGATTGCAGTATGTGTAAACAAAAAAGCCCCTTATCAAAAGATAAGGGGAGAAATCTAAAACCCGTTGAGATTATTTCTTGCGGCTATCGTTGATCTTCTTAACACCATATCCTGCGCAAACAGCAAGAACAAGCGTAAGACCACCATCAACAGGCAGCGCGGTTGGAGGGGGAGGACCACCGGCAAAGAGCTCAACTGAAGAAAGGCAGAAAATACCTGCAAGGAGAAGGGCCGAAGTGAATTTGTTTTTCATATGTCGGAGCGTTTAAATACTTGATAGTGTTACAAACTTAACTTGTTTTTTTCTTTTTCACAATACATGGTTCACTTTTTTTTGAATTTTTGTTTAATCATCTCATTTTCAGATAATAAAAAGGGGAATGGCAGGCCATTCCCCTTTAGAAATAATATCGAAAAGGATTATCTGCTCACCTTAATTGTCCTGCTCTTTTCGCTTGTGCTGGCCCGAACCATGAAAATGCCCTTTCCTGAAATCTGAAGATCTACAAGACTTTGGCCGGAATGATGGGCTTTTATGGTTTGCTGAATTAACCTTCCGGATGCATCAAACACTTCAATGAGTATCGCTGTTCCGGCGGTGTTACCTCCATTGATAACAACCTGACCGGATTGATTCTGAAGTGTCCATTCATTTTGATTCTGTATCATGAGCCCTAATGGATTGTTCACCTCTAACATGGCGCTGGCGGTTTTTTCGCAAACTCCGTTGTTCGCTGTTGCTGTCACGATATATTGTCCGCTATTGCTGTATTCATGATTTACATTCAGGCCGCTGGCTTGTGTCCCATCACCAAAATCCCAGTCAATATGTGTGATACCGTTTTCAGAGGCAGAGAAGGAGATTAACTCACCACTTGCGGGATTTTGATTCGAAACAAGGGGCGTGAAAGTAAATGCATGATCTGGCTGAATGGTGAAATACTCGAATGCTGTATACCCATCAGGGAAACTAACATTGAGCCTGTAGTTTCCGGTGTTAAGGCCTTGAATGTTCCAAACTCCGTTGAAAGTCTGGTTACTCTCAACAATCTGTCCATTCTGGTCTTCGACAGTAAGGGTGTTTCCGGCCACTGAAGGACCTGAAATTGAAACAGAAGAAGGAGTTTCATTACAAATATCCTGTTGGACATTCAAATCATAACCGGGAACAAACCTGAGGAAAAACCTGCCGTTATGTTCTCCTGCTGTAAAGGGCAGTGAAATGGTATTTTGTGCCCTTAAATTATAAAACTGGCCGGTTTGCGAATCCTCAAGATACAGTCCTGCCGTCGCAGAAAATGAACTCATATCGGTTACTGAAAGTTGATAGGTACCTGCTGAAGAAATTTTTATTCCAACAGGGATGATGCGCTCGTTGTTGAAAGATCCCATCACATTGATGGCCACTTTTTCACTGTTTGCATAACTAAATAATGAAGGGACTCCGTCAATGTCTGCGAGCATTTTTGGTGCATCGTGAGAAGTGTTAAATCCATCCTGTGCATTTGGATCAAAATAGACTACCATTTCATCACGGAAGTTATTTCCCTGCAGCTCCATTCTGATGAGGTTTGATGGTTGCTGCCAGCCTTCAAAGAAGGACGGCGCAACATCAAGTGTGCGGTCTGAATTCAGTGCCTGAATGCTGCCTGATGTCGTGGCGGTTACAAAAAAGCCTTGTGAAGACGCGATGATATTGCCCACACCGTTGGTTCCGGTAACTCCATTATAAGTTCCGTATGTTCCGGAATATCCGCCTGAGGTAAGGAAAGCAGAGTAAGTTGCGGCAAGATTAGCATTGTGGCTGCGGAATGCATTCCATGAAATAGGAGATGGATATGGGTTGCCAATGAGGTTAAGACCACTGGCTGAGCTATTTGTAACATTGTAATTGATGGGGCCGTTATTCACCGTGCCGAAAACATCTATCATGGCGTTTGCAGACACGATACAAGCAAAACCTTTAAGAGGGGTGATAGCATCACTGGCAGAGGTTGCTCCTACCCATCCATACGCAGCATTCGGGTTGGGATCAGCTTCATTGTACTCCCAAACTGTTGGCCAGAGATTTCCCGGTACTGAAAGAAGGGAAGGGTCATATACATAACCGTCGGTAGCCGGATTAATCGGGAAATCATCGGCCCAGCCATTGCTGCTGCTGCCAACAAAAGAGTTTTGTACCGGACTTGAAAGGTACCTGTATCCGCCTGTGCCCAGGGTTTTTCTCTGAACAGTCACATTCCCGGCAACTGTTCCGGCTCCGCTTCCATCAATAAGGCCGGTGGCATTGCCGGTCGAAACCAATGTTACCAGATTGTTTGAATTCAGAGTGCCGTTAATGACTTTGAGAATTTTTGAAATATTCAAGCGGCCACCGGCGTTGAGATTGAAAGCACATCCCGCACCCGTGGTGATGTCAACATCCATACTTCCAACATTAAGGATTCCGGTTGAGCTGAGGGTGTAAGAGCAAGGCCTGACCAGATTGTTGGTAAGCGCGAATACTTTATTGGTTACATTGAGGGTACCATTGATGGTTAATGAGCCACCTCTTTCTCCTCCCGATGCTCCGTTTGTTCCGTCAATGGAAATGTCGCCGATGGCATCAGTAATATTTACGGTTCTTCCTGATGCAACAATGACGTTGAAATCCGTGTTGTCAGCATTGTTGTAAATCGCGGCACCATTGAAGCGAATGTTGGCATTCATGTTCATGGTGAAGGTCGTGACAGGATTGGTATTTGCACTTTTGCGGAAGCGACCAGCGTTACAGTTTCCGCTACCGCTGAGACTGCAATTGGTGCCTTCTACATTGAATCCAATGGCATCGAAGGTGGTACCGTTTCCGATGGCTCCATTGCAGATAATGTTGCCAAATACGTTAAAGTAAGCCATGTTGGAAGGATTGACATCATTTCTCCATAGCTGACCTCCAAGATTAACGATGATATCGAGGCAAGGTATTCCTGATGTTACGATTTGTACCTGATGACCATTCTGAATCATCAAGGTTTTATTGTTTGCAAAACCGCCCAAGGCAGCAGCTGTTTGTCCTGTACCGTTAGGAGTCAGTGACCAAATGGCACCTGTGTTGGCATTACCTGAGGCCACTGAGAAAAACACCACGTTCTGAGGAATTCCCGTGACTTGTGCTCCTGTTGACCAAGTGGAACCGACTCTGGTAAATACTTTGAAATAATAAGTGGAACCAACAGTTAAGCCTGTAATGGTTTGTGGAGAAACGGAGCCCTGATAAACAACACGTCCGCCGCCCGGAAAAACAGGCGCACTCGCATAGTTAAGATTATTGGTGTAAGTGGTTGTTAAAGGAGATGCAGTAATCGGTGCGGTATGGGCAACAATCAAGACGTCATTCAGGCATGATGGATTGGTCCAGGATAATGTGATGGTGGGTGTTCCTGTAGATGCCAGCAGTCCGGTAACATTCTGAGGTAATCCGGCAACAATGGTTTTTGCCGCACCGACCGCTGGAGTTCCTGTCTTGTTGGACATGGAGTAGGTGATGGCCGTGAGTGGAGTGGAGGTGATGTTGATGGTATTCCCAATCGTGGCGCATCCGCTAACATCGGTAGTGACAAAAAGGTATCTTGTGCCAACCGGAGCGAGTTGACCCAGACCGGTAAAGTTCAATACTTGTCCGGGTCCTGTGCTGGTATTGATGGTGGAGAGTGTTGCATCTCCGGCATCTAATACTGCATCGGCACTGAAACGCAGTTTGAAGTTTGAAAAGTCTGCGGCTGCATAGGAACCGGCGGTTGTTACGGTAAGTCCGGTGAAATTGGCGTTGGCTGTGCTCACATCTAATTGCACCCTGTAAAGAGCAACAGCTGCATCGCCCTGGGCAATGTTTCCTACTCCACCCGGTGTGGTGAAGGTATGTGCAATATCAGGTGTAGGAAGAGTAACGGGTGCGAAACTGACACCTCTGATTACCGTATTGGCAGGAGTGGTGGCCACAAGAGTTCCCGCCGCAGTTAAGGCACTTGCATTTCCGGTGATGTTGGCATTGAAGGCAGCAGCATCGGTAAGTTTGTAAATCTGATTTCCTGCCGCTGAACCTGAAACAGCATAGACATCTTCACTTCCTCCATTGTCTTTTGCGCAAAGGTTAAGGATAGTTCCGGTTACCGATCCTCTCGCCGTCCAGGTTGTACCATCATAAGAATACTTCTGGATGCCATTTGCATTTCCTGCCACGTACATCACATCAACCCCTGCCACGCCCGGATCACGATCTAACAGTACATAGGAATACGGGTCGGCAGGCAGGGCATTTACCACGACTGTTGAATTTCCGCTAGAGGTTGGCAAACCTGATCCAACGGCATTGATTCCGATGTTTCCGCCGGATTGTGAGGAGGTATAAAGCTGACTACCAGCAATGGAAACAAAGCGTGTGTTAGTTGGGCTGCCTGAAACAAGGGTAGAAGTTCCTGTATTGCCGAGATTAACGTAACGTGTTCCACCTCCGGTTCCTGCACCTCCGCACCAGAATCCTGTTCCATCATTGGTCACCGCAGATCGAATATTACTTGCATCAAAGCCATCGCTGATTCGTGTGGAGGTGTTGATTGAACCACTTTGGGTGACAAGGGCCACTATGCGGTTTGTCAATAGTGCTGAAGAGCTTGTTACATTGGCGGTACCCAAAGCGGCATCATATCCGGCAAGGGACAGGTACTGGCCATCAGGCGATAAGGCAAGGCCACCGTCTGAGGTTGAGGTTCCGCTCATGGTTAGAATTCGGTTTAATCCGGCAACGGTGGTCGGAAGAGAAATCGTTTGAACCAACACCCCCGCTGGTGTATACTCATCGAGTAATACTCTGGTGGAAGCGTTGGTGAGAGTTGTACCGGTTCCGATACGAAGGGCAATAATATTTCCGGCAGTAAAGGGCACCGGAGCAGAAATCACCGTACCTGAAACCGCCGTATTTTGCGTTGTTGCAGGTGAACTCACGTGCGTGATATTTCCTGAAAAATTTCCTGTAGAGGCTCCTGTGAGTCTTACATCAATGGTGGTAGAAGAAACTGTTCCACCACTAGGTGTTAGCGTGAGTGATGATGCATAAGCTCCTACCCCGGTTTTTATTTCAAATCCTGCAGGGGCGGTGAGTACAAGATTGTTTGTAAGATTATTTGCAGAAACGGTGTAGCTCGAGGATGAGGAGGGTGTGCCAGCAGTGGTGAACAAACCGGTAGCAGATCCGCTCACTGTTATGACAGGTGTTGACGGAATTCCCAGCACGGTGAAATCGTCTATTCGCATGTTTCCACCTGTAGTTGTTCTGGTGAAGGTCCATCTTATTTGAAGATTGGTGATGCCTGCTGCACCGGCAAGTGTCTGAGAGCTGGCCAGATTCCATGCACCAAGGGTTCCGTTTAGAGGAGCTTGAGGTGCGGCCCCCGTAGTCGCACTGAATACGTTTGTCCATGAAGTTCCTCCGTTTACTGAAAACTCACAAAGCACAGTACCCGTATATGTCCCGGATGATTGCCTGTAGCCGAAGGTCATGGTAATCGGCGCATTAAAGCCTACCGTTGAAATGTCGCCTGTGGTAACTATTGAAACACCTGTTCCTGCATTGTCGACCAAATTGGCCCCACCTGAGGCCCCTGTGTAGGTGGTTGAAGCCGAAGATGTACTGAGTTGAAGATTGGCTGCATTGGCTCCGCTTCTGGTCCACGCTGGCGGCCCTGCCAATAGCGGTGAGGTCGTTACGCTAGCGGTTCCGAAGTTCGTGGAGTAAATGGTGGTTTGCGCTTTTGAGCTGCCTCCTGAGATTAGATTGAATAACAAAATAAGCAGAAATATTGATAATGTCCCTGCTGCCCGGTGTTTTGAAACACGATGACGCATATTGCTTTGTTTAGTTGTCACAAAGCAATTTATTTGTTGTTGCCTGAACTTGAACTCTATCTTAAATTAAAGTTAACTGCAGCTTTGATTAGGGGTGTTTTATCCATTTTGCGTGATATTCAACCCCTGTACTCTTAACAATAACATAATAAATGCCTGAGGCTAAATTTGCAGTGGCTATTTTGAAAATGCTCTTTTTTTGTTGTTCCTGAAAAACGATTGAGCCCGATTGGTTATAAATGGCGATTTCATAAGGTTGCTCATCGTTAGGTAACAATAACTGAAAATACTCAGACCCGGGGTTGGGATAAATCATGAAGGGGCTGGCTTCTTCGTTTTCAATATTTTTTAATAAAATGCCTCCGCTCTGAATCATTAATGCATAGAATTCCTGAAAGTAGATATTGGCTAATGTTGCATCGTGAATCAGTATTGAATTTTCATCGTTTCTGTTTTGGGCGTTGTTGCTCCAGTTGTGCGAGCCTGTCCATATCAGGGGATTCGAAAAAGGGGTGTTCTGATCAGCCAAAAGATACTTATGATGCATGATGATATTGGTGTCAGGATTGGCAAGAAAATGCCCTGCAGGAAGCCCGCTGAAAAGATTCTGATAC
>JBIIMV010000358.1:0-2760 GCA_044337805.1 Bacteroidia bacterium | reverse complement strand
TTCTGAAGAGGATGCATCATCAGAAATACCGGCCCTCACAGCAGGGTCATATTTGGTTGGCTGAGGCTCATGTTGGATAGAAGAAGGTATAACACCTGCGTCTGAAACTATGCTGGTTCTGGAACCTTTATGCTTAGTATTTTTTTCGACGGTAGCTTCGGAAGATTTCAATGATTGGGAAGATGCAGAAGAAGACGAGGGCTGTTCCACCCATTCACCGCGAAACACTGCAAGTAAGAGCAAGGAGCCAAGCAAGGGAAAAAGCCAAAAAAAGATGCCCCGACGTTTGTAGCGCTTCTTTTTTACCGGCATGGCCTTGTCAAGCATTGCCTCCAGGTCGGCCCAGGCCTCTTCCTTTCCCTGAAAGGTTCGACCTTCCAACTTGCTTTTGAAAAATTCACTTAGCTTATTCATATCGCAGCACTTTTTGCTTCGGGTAACAGTTGTTGCAGTTTGTCTTTCAGTTTTCTTCTCGCCTCATTGAGATAGCGTTTAGAGGTTCGCTCCGAAACACCAAGTTCAGCGGCAATTTCACGATGGGAATACCCTTCTATTTCAAACAAATTAAAGACGACTTGCTCTTCTTCGTCAAGAGCATCAATCAGCCTTTGAACATCTGCGCTCATGAGCCTTTGTTCGGCAAGATTGATCACCTCAGCCGGAAGAGACCACGTCTGAGCATAATCGGTAAAATCAGTTGTTTCTTCCAGTTCTCTCATCTTTTTGTTTTTTCTAAATTCATCAATGACGGTATTAATGGTAATTCGCCTTACCCACAAAATAAATGGCACCTCTTTTCGATAAGAAGATATCTGCGTAAATACCTTAAAAAAAGCGTCGTTCACAATACTTTTTGCCTCATCTTCATTTTTCCGGTACCTTCTTGCCAAACACATCATATCCCTGAAGAGCAAATTGTATATCTCAAATTGCGCTTTTCGGTCATTCCTGCCGCAGGCTTCTATAATACGAATATCCGGAGTCATTAAGTCAAACTGAAAAAATCAGCTTTACCGCGATAGTTTTAAATGTGAGCATTGATCAGTCATTGATAATTTGTTTGCATACCTCAAGCTCTTCTCCCCAAAAAAGCCTGAATAAATACATTCCTGCCGGTAGTTCCCGAGCATCAATTTGCCGCTCTCCCGCCTTGAGTTCTATTGACCTCATGAGTTTACCGCTTAAATCCTGTATCTCAATGATCATGTTCTGCTGCATGGCATTTCCAAGAGACAGAAAACCACTACCGGGATTGGGACTTATGGTGATTTTTGTTTTACCGGTAAGTGAATTTTCGCCGAGCAAACTATTTGGCTTAGGAGGGCTCAATACACGGATTGAGGCATTCTCTGAGAAGGAGGAACGAAAAATATTTCCTAAAGTATCAACATAAAATGAATCGCAATAAGTATCCGTGCAGGCAAGTAGGGTATCTACAATCTGAAGGCAAAGCTCATAGGCACCCGGTGCTCCTATAATGATAAACGGGTTCTGTAAATTTGATACAAAGCCATTGCTGAGTGTCCAGTTGTACAGAAGATTACTGCCTTGTGATAGGTTAAGCAGATTCAGCAAGCCGGTCACTCCACCGGAGGCCTGAAATGATGCTGTACAGTTTGCAGGAAAGGGCGGAGGGGAAGTCCACCATGATAAATCGACAAAAACCGAATTACAGAAAGACGAGCTACATCCATTTGCAAAAGAAACGGTCAGACATACATAATACACACCTGAAGAGGAAAACACATGTGATGGATTTTGAAGAGAGGAGAAGTTGCCGTCGTTAAAATCCCACTGATACGAAACAGGCGCCCCATTCCCCTGGCCTACAGATTGGTCAAAGAAAAATATCTCCCCTTGATTACCAAACTGATAATTGGCAAAGTCAGAGAATGATGCACTACAGTTATTATTGGGTGGAACCGGAGTGGGTAAGAAGGAGAAGTAAGAGGTACATCCCGTGGCGTCGGTGGCCGATACGAAAGCCCAGACTCCGGAATAGGCAGCAGGAAATTGATGCACGGGAAACTGTGTAACTGCTGTGGCTCCATCACTGAATAACCAGTTAAATGTAAAAGGTGGCGTCCCCAGCGGGTAAGCGAAAAAACTAAACAGGGAAGGATTTATGCTGTCCTGAACTGCTGAGGCAAATACTGAACAGCTGCCTGTGGGTGAAGGATCAAAATAATAACAGGTACTTGCATAACAGCCCGATGCATAGGTTACGGTTACACAATAATTTCCGGGAACGTTTGGATAAATCACCTGTGTATTTGACCCGTCCGACCAGTTGAAAGAAGAAATGAACCCGGAGAGTGAGTCGGATTCAGCCATCAGAATAATAGTACCCAAGGAATCAGTTGATTGAACGATAGAAGTCTGGCATAGAAGAGGATTAACAAAAATGCATGCAGTGTCTACACATCCGTTTGCATCTGTGATGCTCACACAGTAGTATCCCTGAACATTTACGAGCAGTGAGGAATTAACGGAACCATCATCCCAGAGATAAGTAAAAGGAGGCAGTCCAGTAGAGTATGCGACCAGGAGATTCGACTGCTGCCCACTCACCTGCACAGAAGCAGAACAGGCAGGAGCATCTGTGACACAGATGTCAAAATTTCCCACGTTACTTGGGTTATTAGATCCTGAAAAAAAACCATACACCCTCACATAATAGGTCTGGCCTACAACTAAAGAATCAGCCAATAAATTTTCCTGACCACCGGAAAATCCAGTATCCTCACATCTGATGATTAA
>JBIIMV010000015.1:0-10831 GCA_044337805.1 Bacteroidia bacterium | reverse complement strand
TCTGGCTTTGTATAAATCTTTGAAAAACCCTTTTATGATTTCTTTTATTCCCGCTCTTTTATGATTTCTACACAGATATCCGGGTATAAGAAAGCAGGCTGAAATAATGCTGAAGTAGAAATAGGCGGGCTTATGTGGAAGCAGAACAAGCAAATAGTAAATAATCAGGCTAATCAGAAAGGGAGTAATACCTAAAGACAGCAGTAAGAGTTGGGAATCTGATAAATTATTCCGTCGGTCAAAGTACTGCATCACCCTGAGCACAGCCCCCGGGAAAACCCGGCAGCTTACAATAATCAGCAAGCTGTATAACAACAAAGCGCTAAACACTTAGATAGAATAAAGCTTTGGTATGTTGTTAACTGTTTTTACGGCTCTCTCAAAGTCTACGCCAATGGTCTCGAGATACCATATCATAGATTCGAAACGCGGTCTGTTCTCCTGTTCAATGAATTTTAATCCCTGCTCCCTTGTGATGAGTCCTTCTCTGATTTGATTGCTCCTGAAGGTGTCGAATTCACTGAATCCGGCTACGGTATAGTAAATGTAGTTGTAAAATGCTGCTGTGCCGTCACCGATTCTCCAGGAGGTGGTGGTGTCGGGTGAGAGTTCCCAATTGTATTCTTCGAAAAGGGTTTTCTCAATTTTATTTTCGTCCCACTTTATATAATCAAAAAGCTGATAGAAATGGGTTCTGGGCTCGGCGTAATAAGAATAAAACGACCATAGAGTATCATAGATGGAAGTATTGAGATAGGCAGGGTTTACCATGAAATTCTTCAGGTAATACATGGCCATTTTCATTTTACTCGACATGGGAAGGTAGTCGGGTCTTGTTTTATCGAAACTTGGTGATACGCCGCAAAACCCTACCTTGAAATCGGTATTCTCAAGAATGTTCGTGCTCCAGATATCGAGTTTTATCCCGGTTTGTTTTTTAATCTGGTTCACATAATAGAAGAACTGTTTGTCTCCTGCCATAAACAGGGGAATAATTCCCAGCTGAGGATTCTTTAGCCAGGCTTCTACGTTCTTTCTGATGTTCTCGCGTTTTTTGGCAATGTCGGCAGATACGATAATGTTCTCAATGCCCAGTTTCCCGCAAACTCTGGCTATGTTTCTTCGGGCAAGGTCTGTTACCATGCCCCAGTCATAGGTATAGGTAATCGGATGCATGCCAAGTTCCTTCACTACATAGTGCAGTCCGTAACTGCTATCGCGCCCTCCGCTGAAGGGAATTATGCAATCGGGTTTGCCATCTTTGCTGCGGTAAGACTTGAGCAATTCTTTGAATTCTTCTTCTTTGCTGCCTTGTTTCTTCACGATGTAGCAGTCGCAGTAATTACATACGCCTGTGGCAGAATAACGTATGAATGGGAAGGTTTCAGGAAGCAGGCACCGGGTACATCTTTTTAATTTATTAACGGCCTCAAGGTTAAACTGCAGAAGTTTTCTTGCTGTTTCGAGTTGCAGATTTGCATAACCTGAAGCAGAATTGAAATCGATGGGAATATCGGGTGAATGATTCATGATGGTACCTGCCACGGTGGGTTCCTGAGGTGTGGAGGTATCGACCATGGCATTCAGCTTAAACGACTTCCTCTCCATAGTTGGAATATGAATGTGCAAGCCGGTAAAAGGCTCGCTCCATGTGGAATCGCTTAATTGTTTATTCTTCTGCAGCTCATGTTTTTCTATCACCGATTGCAGAATGAAGTTCTCTGATGCAAACAAGAGCATTCCGGATTTATCGGAGTGAGAAAGGTACAGTGATGCATTGTTGGAACACACCGAAATACTTTCATAATTCTGATACAGAATGCCGGTGCTGATCGTGCCTTCTGATTGCTGATAGGTCTCTTGTATGGCGGCGATATGGCTTTTCCCGTTTTTGATTCTGCCTGAAATTAAGGCAAGAAAGACTTCAGTATCTACTTCAAGTTCACGTTGCAGCCCTGTATTCGCAGCCCATAAGGAGTCTACATTTGTGATAATGCCGTTATGTACGGCCACCATGTCTTGTTTGACTACCGGCTGGTTGTTGTTGTTGTTTTCCTGGCTGCCATTGGTAACAAGACGTGCATGGGCCAACAGGGCAAACGGATATTTTAATTGTCCTGATTCAAAGCAAATGCCGATTCTGTCTTTGAAGAAGGTATTGAAGGCATCGGTCTTGATAAATTCACCGGCAGGTATTGATTTCTTCAGAACATGCACAGACTGATCGCGGAGTAACTTTACGGCAATGCCCGAAGATTCTTTGCCTCTCGACTCTGAGAGAAGAAATAATGTTTCTACAATGGCTCTGGCTTCATCGAAGCCAAGGTTCGATCTGGTATTTGCAATAAGCCCGAAAATTCCGCACATATTCAGTTATCGTTTGTGGTGCATGACGTGGTTGTGATTATTCGTTGTATCCCTGAATAACCTTTGTCTTACAACTGCAAAGTAAGGGTAATTTTCAATGTTCACGGTCTTTTTTCCGTAACAAGGATTTCAATTCCGGGTGATTTTTTGTGGGAATATTCCTCAATCGGATGGAGGCCGGCAAATGGGAATGTTTTTGTTTCCCCTGATTATGGCTTAATCGTCTTTGAAATGTCTAACCCTTGATGCATCATAAACAATATGGCGCATGCTCGTGCATCTGATAAGGCATCGTGATGTTTCAGCGGTATATCATGCTCCGTACATAGCTTCGCCAGACCTTTTCTGTAAATTCTGAAGGTGTCGTGCTTCTCAAAGTCGGGCTTCCAGATGCCGTAATAATGCAGGGTTTTATTCAGTACCGGAAAATCGAAGGAGATTCCGTTGTGCGCTACTACATGCTGTTGCTCAATGTAATGCTTCATCTGGTCCCATACGATGTTGAACGTGGGCGCTGTCTCGGTCATCTCTGCATGTATGCCGTGTATCGCCGTGAAGCCGCGGTAATAATAATTATCGGGCGGCTGTACCAGCCAGGAATGTTCTTCGGTGATAAGTCCCTGCTCTACTCTGATGAGCCCCACCTGACATATACTCCAGCCCTGATAATGCGCTGTTTCGAAATCTATGGCTGTGAAGGTATGGCAATCGCTCATTTTGTGAATCTTGAAGGTTTCTGCTCTTGATGGCAGTAGGTTCCCGGACGGGTATTGCCCTTGCGGATTTACTTATCTGCAAAAATGCCCGCACAAAAATATCCTGCCGTTTGGTAGCGCGGATTCTCTTTTTGCAAAAATAAATAAATTACTTAAAATCAGCATTTTATATTTTTTTAGATTAAAAATATGTCATAAAAATTTGAATAAAAGACTAAAAAATGGTCAATTTGTATGATTAAAAAACAATCATGTTTCTGAATGCTTATTCCTGGTTCAGCTTTCATTATGGTATTATGCCGGTGAAGGACTTGTTGCGCGAGGCTGCTGTTGCGGGAGTGCGTAAGCTGGCGCTGACCGATATCAATAACACTGCCGGAGTGGCCGACTTTGTGCGTCTGGCACCTGATTTTGGTATTGAGCCTGTGGCAGGCGTTGATTTCAGAAATGGAAACCGCTGTCTTTTTGTTGCGCTGGCACAAAACAATGAGGGCTTTGCGGAGCTTAATCGTTATCTGAGCGCGCATCTCACGCAGGAGCGGAGGCTATTTGATGAAGAGGCTCCTGAATGGAACAATGTGTCGGTCATTTATTGTCAGGGTAATGTTCCTAAGCGTTCGTTGCGCCTCAATGAATTTATTGGTGTACGCCCGGCTGAGCTCAACCGCCTGATTACTTCTCCTTACCGGCATTTGTCTGATAAGCTGCTGCTGATGCAGTCTTTTATGTTTCGTGATAAAACCGATTTTAACGTGCACCGTTTGCTGCGTGCCATTGATGCCAATGCGCTGCTTTCGCGTCTTGAGCCTGAGGCTATTGCTTCTTCCGATGGTATTTTAATGCCGGCGGATCAGCGTATGGCGATGCAGGAACGTTATGCGGCGCTTGTAGCCCGTTCACAGGAGGTATTGCATAAATGTTACATTGCTTTTGATTTTCATCAGCCCAAGAATAAGCGCACTTTTACGGGTAGTTCAAAACTCGACCGGGACTTGCTTGAACGGGAATGTGAGAAAGGCATGCGTTATCGCTATGGCGATACGGTAAATGAGGAGGTGCGTGCACGAACGCGGAAGGAGCTGGATATGATTGCCAAACTGGGTTTTCAGGCCTATTTTCTGATTAACTGGGATATTATACGCTTTGCCCGGCGTAAGGGATTTTTTCATGTTGGCCGTGGTAGCGGCGCCAACAGCATGGTGGCATATCTACTGGGTATTACCGATGTTGATCCTGTTGAGTTGGATCTGTATTTCGAACGGTTCATCAATGAGTTCAGAAGTAGTCCGCCCGATTTTGACCTCGACTTCTCATGGCGCGACCGCGATGCGGTAATTGAATACATCTTTCAGCGTCATGGTCGCGAACATGTGGCTCAGATTGCCACTTACAATACTTTTCAGAGCAGCTCTGTGATTCGTGAACTCGGCAAGGTATTCGGACTGCCTAAATCTGAGATTGATGAGCTGGTGCTCAACCGCCGTCATCCTGAAACGCCCGATCATATTGCGCGCATGATTTTTCAGTATGGTGCACGTTTGCTCGATATGCCTTCGCACTTCGGTATTCATGCAGGCGGTATTCTTATTTCTGAGCTTCCGGTATACCATTATACGGCTACACATATTCCCCCCAAGGGATTTCCCGTGACACAATTCAGTATGCTCGAAGCTGAAGATCTGGGTTTATATAAATACGATATCCTGAGTCAGCGTGGTCTGGGACATATACGCGATACCGTTGACCTGGTGAAGCAGAACAGGGGAGTTGAGGTCGACATTCACAGGGTGAAGGAATTTAAGCTGGATGAGCGTGTGCGTGCTTTGTTGCGTTCAGGAAAATGCATGGGATGTTTTTATATTGAATCTCCTGCCATGCGTATGTTGCTTACCAAATTACGCTGCGACGATTATATTACGCTGGTTGCCGCAAGCTCGATCATTCGACCGGGTGTTTCACGTTCTGGCATGATGCGCGCCTATATTGAACGCTTTCATGACAAAAGTAAAATTCAGTATGTGCACGAAGCCATGCGTCCTTTGCTGGAAGAGACTTATGGCGTGATGGTGTATCAGGAGGATGTGATTAAGGTGGCGCATCATTTTGCCGGACTCTCTCTTTCGGAGAGTGATGTACTGCGCCGTGGTATGTCGGGTAAGTTTCGTTCTAAGGAAGAGTTCGATAAAATACGAGACCGTTTTTTCAGTTCGTGCCGCGACCGCGGATATTCAGATCCGGTAACGCAGGAGGTGTGGAGGCAGATTGAGAGTTTTGCAGGATATTCGTTCAGCAAGGGACATTCAGCGTCTTATGCCGTAGAGAGTTATCAGAGTCTTTATCTGAAGGCTTACTACCCGCTTGAGTTTATGGTGGGAGTGATTAATAACTTCGGTGGTTTTTACCGAACGGAATATTATATTCATGAGGCCCGTATGCTTGGTGCACAGATAGAAGCCCCCTGCATGAACCATTCTGAATTTCTTACTTCCATTGATGGCAGTGTGATATGGTTGGGTTTTGTGCATTTGAGTGGACTGGAGCAGAAGCCTGTGATGGCCATGATTCAGGAACGCGAGTCTCATGGCCATTTTTCTTCTCTGTTTGATTTTATGCAGCGTGTATCGGTTGAGATCGAGCAACTGCGTTTGCTTATACGTATCGGTGCCTTTCGCTTTACAGGTAAGAGCAGACAAGAGCTGATGTGGGATGTTCACCTTCAGATGGGAGGGAAGCGTCGCACAACACCGCATCGTGAATTGTTTTCGGAGCAGGCGGGTGAATATATTCTTCCGGTACTTGAAAAGGAACCTTATGGCGATGCCCTTGATGAAACCGAGCTGCTTGGTTTTCCTTTATGTTCACCTTTTGATCTGATAAAACAAAAGGGCAATGATGGCGGCATGCGGGCTCGTGACCTGCCAAAGCACAAAGGCCGGCAGGTAAGGCTACTGGGATATTATGTTACCATGAAGCCAACACGCACGGTGAAAGGCGAGGAGATGGCTTTTGGTACCTTTCTGGACAGGGAAGGGATTTTTTTTGATACTGTACATTTCCCTCCTGCATTGCGCGCATATCCCTTTCGCGGAAAGTCTGTCTATGAAATAACCGGAAAGGTGACCGAAGAATTCGGTGTTTGGAGTGTAGAGGCTGAAACCCTCCGTAGGGTAGAGTTGCAATCGCGTATGCTCTGACAGGGCCTCGCTGCGTATATGCCATGCAGTCTACCTGATAAATTACTTATTTCGAAGGCAGCCTATGCCGGGTAAATCTCATGTGCAGCCTTACCGCTGCAAGACGCGGCGCTGAAGAAATTTCAGATAAATGCCCGTGAGTGTAAAGGCGGTTGCCAGAACGAAAATAGGGTAGGAGGGCACAAAATACCGGAATTCATCCATCTTCATTACCAGCGGAAAAACCAGTGATGAGTAAAGTCCGCAGCAGCTGATGAATAAAAGATTCGTGTCGCGGAACCCTTTGAAAAATAAAAATACCAGCGTAAAGAATCCCGTGAATGCCACCAACACATAGAGCAGAGAATAAAACACCTTAATCATGAGTTCGGCTTTATTCAGCTCAAAGGAGGCCTTGCGGAAAAGGTTTCCTGTACCCGAGTGCAGGAAGAAGGTTTTAAGGTAAACAAAGCGCGATCCTATGTAAAAGAGAAAGGGTTTTTCCTCTTGTACAGAAAGCGTATATGCATTCAGTTTGCTGATCAGTATTTTGTCGATGACTTTCTTTTTTTCCAGTGATACGGTATCAGACTCCATCTGTCTGACCAAATTTCTGATATTAACCAGACTGTCGTAATTGAATTTTTTGGTATAGATATAAGCAGGAATTTCCCCGTATTTACGCACTTTAACCTCGTTGGAAAGTTCTTTGAAAAACGTGATTTCGCTGCCCGGCTGCCAGTGCACGTTCGAACCACCGAAGCTGTTCATAAAGGCGAACAGAGCGGCATGATAGGAATCATCGATACCTGTATAGTTTAGTGATTTGGTCAGCGGAATAATGCGGTTGTATTTTTTATAGTTCCTGTATGTCCAGCATCCATCGGCAATAAGAAAGGGTACGCACAGAATGAACACAGACGCAAATACCGCAGGCTTGAATTTGCCTTCTTTCTGAATATGGCGAATGAATATGTACAGTACATAAATGAAAAGTAATGGCAGAAAAACCGGCCGCATGAAGGTTGCCCAGCCTGTAAGTATGCCGGCGAACAAATAATTTTTGTTGCCTCCTTTCAGCATCAGATAAATACTGAAGATAATAGACGAGGTACAGAGACTTTCTGTCATCAGGCTGCCATCAAAAATCGAAACATAAGTGCTGATGAGATAGATGAAGTAGGTCACATAAAAGAAAATTTCTTTACCGAATAACTTCACTGCAATCAGGCCCAGCACATATACCGAAATAGCTGAGCATAAAAGTTGAATGATGATCATGGTATTGAGTGCTGTGCTCTGCTCAAACACCAGTCTCAGAATAAAATACAAGGCGCCATATCCCGGCATCCTGAAATCATCGAATTTGGAAATCATCAGGGTGTTCTGATAATCGTAAGGTGCTATCCCATATTCTCCGTTTCGAATCAGATGCTCCATCGGCTCAATATAACTTGTTGCATCGCCACCGTCGAAGGCTATCGACTTATAGTATTTGTTGAGGTCAGATGCTACATCGGCTTTGAGTAGAAAAAAAGCAGTCTTCACCAGAAGGGCAATGCCAATCCATATAAGATATTTAGAGGGAGAAAGGGATGCTTTCCTAATCATCTGTTATCGGAGATCCGTTTGGCATGAGGGCCAAAGATAAGCATTCAGCGCAATGGTGTTTTATTTACACTTCCCGATATTTATTCTTGCCAATACTTTGAATACGGAAGTAAAACCCTCGGTCTGAAGCATTGCCTCTTCAGTTTTATGTCCTGCTTCTTCAGTTTATTCCTGTAATTATATTCCTATTTCTACCTTTGCCCGCATGGACTTTCAAATCCTTATTTCTAATCTCACAAATCCCACTCTTCTGTTTTTCCTTCTTGGAATCTTTGCCGCAGTGGTAAAAAGTGATCTGGAGATTCCCTCGCCTACCATCAAGTTTATTTCTCTTTACCTTCTTTTTTCTATTGGCTTCAAAGGTGGGCAGGAGCTGGCAAACAGCGTTTTCAGCACAGAGATTTACTGGTCCTTGTTGTTTGGTTTATGTATTGCGTTTTTGATACCTGTATATGTTTTCTTTTTGCTGAAGAACCGCCTTGGTGCTTCTGATGCAGGTGCCGTAGCAGCGGCGTATGGCTCAGTAAGTGCTGTGACTTTTGTCGCTGCAGGCAGTTTTCTTGAATATCAGCAAATTCGTTTTGGCGGACACATGGTTGCAGTGATGGCACTGATGGAGGCTCCCGCGATTATTGCCGGCGTTATTCTCATCATGCGTTACGACAAAGAGAGTGCGGAGCAAAAGCATGCTTCGGGTTTGGGGGGCATCATCAGACATTCCTTTACCAACAGCAGTGTGCTCATGGTCATGGGTAGTCTGGTGATTGGGGTGATTTCTGACAGCAAGCAGGCAGAGGGAATCAAGCCTTTTACCACAGATATTTTTAAGGGCTTTCTGGCCATATTTTTGCTCGAAATGGGGATGGTGACAGCACGTAGATTTTCTGCCTTTCGTAAATACGGGGCTTTTGCCACGCTTACAGGAATTGTTCTTCCTGCAGTGAACGGGTCGGTCGTTGCCTGGGCAAGTTCTTTTGTGACGCTGGATGTAGGGAATCGTTTCATCTTTGCCATACTGGCAGCTTCTGCTTCGTATATTGCTGTTCCCGCTGCTATGCGTCTGGCTGCTCCCAGGGCCGACCCGGGCTTGTATATTCCTATGGCCCTCGGCATCACCTTTCCCTTCAACATCACTATCGGAATGCCGCTCTATCTGAGTATTATTCAGCATACCTGATTCAACATTGCCCCGCTTTGCCACTATTCTCCTTTATCTTGTGTTCACCTTCTTTCTTCGCGTCTGTCCATGAAAAATGAGAAATGGATGCTCTTCACGCTGGCCCTGGTTCAGTTTACCAATATCATGGATTTTATGATCATGATGCCTCTTGGTCCTCAAATCATGCGTACCCTGCATATTGGTCCTGCTGCCTTCAGTATCGTGGTGAGCAGCTACACCATCAGCGCTGCGGTCTTTGGCTTCCTGGGGGCTTTTGTGATCGACCGCTTCGACCGAAAAAGAACCATCAGAACGGCTTACCTCGGCTTTACGCTTGGAACACTATGTTGCGGGTTGGCCCCCAACTATGTTCTGCTCATGGCTGCACGGGTGCTTACCGGAGCTTTCGGAGGGGTGTTGGGTGCTCTTGTGCTCTCCATCCTGAGCGATCTGATTCCTCCTGATCGTCGGGGCCGTGCCATGGGTAAAGTGATGATGGCCTTTTCTGTAGCTTCTGTCTTCGGTGTTCCATTCGGATTGTTCCTTGCCAATCTCTTTTCATGGAATGCGCCTTTTCTTTTTCTTGCACTTGCCAGTTTATTGGTTGGATTTCTCATAGAGCGCAATATACCTCCCGTGAATGCACACCTGCATCCTTCAACTCCCGGACTTTCGCCCATGCAGGTAATAAAAAATGTTGCGAACGATCAAAACCAGTTGCGTGCACTCGGCATGATGGCCTGCCTGATGCTCGGTCAGTTTTCTATCATCCCTTTTCTGAGCCCTTACATGGTTTATAATGTAGGATTCTCGGAACAGCAATTGCCCTACATCTATCTCTTTGGTGGAATAGCCACCATGGTTTCTATGCCACTCATCGGAAAATTATCTGATAAACATGGAAAACTTAGAATGTTTACCATCGGAATTTTTATCTCCTCCATTCCTATTCTCATTATCACACACATGTCTCGTGTGCCTCTTTCTTTGGCGCTCTGCTTCACTACTTTTTTCATGATATTTATTTCGGCCCGCATGGTGCCTGCTTCTGCGCTTTCTTCCTCCGTTGCTCCTGCCGCCTCTCGCGGTAGCTTCATGAGTTTTCAGTCATCGGTGCAGCAGCTCTTTTCGGGTATCGCCTCTCTCATTTCAGGTATCATTGTGGTGAAAACACCTGATGGCAGCTTGTTGAATTACAACTGGGTAGGAGCGCTTGCCATTTGTTTCGGTTTTATTGCCTTGTTTCTGGCAAGGAAGGTGGTTTCGGTTTCCTGAAGCGGCAGGATTTTTTAATTCCGGGTTCTGTTTATTTATTTAGCTTCCCAGCCAATGCTTGAATGCCTGGGCTTTCTCTCTGCTCACACCATATTCTCCGTCCGGCTGTGGATTCAGATGCAAAATCAGTTTACCGTTAAAGCCTTGCTCAATTGAACCAATGGCAGCGGCGCAAACCAGCAGAGACCTGCTTGCACGAAAGAATCGATCCGGTGGAAGTGCTTGCTCAATTTCGTCGAGGCTTTGATTCCAGATATAACGTTGTCGGTCAAATGTATAAATAAAGCTTGCCTTATCTTCTGAATAAAAGCAGGCAATTTCGGATACGGAAATGGATAGAAACTTATGGCCCTTGCTTACCAGAAAGCGCTCCCGGCTGAATTTGTTTTCTCTTCGATAACTTTCCGTAAGGCCGGAGTAATCTCTTATGCTGTTCAGCGGATAGTGATTTCTGAATTTATTCAATGCTGCCTGTAACTCTTTCTCATCAATAGGCTTTAACAAATAATCCAAGCTGTTTACCTTAAATG
>JBIIMV010000357.1:0-2773 GCA_044337805.1 Bacteroidia bacterium | reverse complement strand
AAAGCAAATTCTGGAAATGGCTCATAACCTTGCCCTCCAAATCCGTCGTGATATGGCCGGCAAACGTCCGCTCTTTATCGTGGTTCTTAACGGTGCCTTTCTCTTTGCTGCCGATTTGTTCAGATGTTATGAAGAAGATGCGGAGATTACTTTCTTAAGGGTTTCTTCTTATCACGGCACTGAAAGCAGCGGAGAGGTTAAGCAAATGATGGAGATTCCTGAAGCCGTGAAAGACCGTGATTTGATAGTGGTGGAAGATATCATTGACTCAGGTCTCACCATTCGCTTTGTTACTGAAAGCCTAAAAGCCCGTGGTGCAGCCTCTGTTAAAATTGCAACCCTGCTCTTTAAACCCGATGCCTATCGCGAAAATCTTCATATCGATTATATCGGATTCAGGGTTGCCAACGATTTTCTCGTAGGGTATGGTCTCGACTATAATGGTCTGGGCCGTAACATTCCTGCCATATATAAACTCGCATCTTTCTGAAATCATTATGCTGAACATCGTACTCTTCGGTCCTCCGGGTGCCGGAAAAGGAACCCAATCAGAAAAACTCATTCAACATTACGGCCTCATACACCTGTCTACCGGAGATATTCTCAGGGCAGAACGTAAATCAGGTACACCTCTCGGTCTGCAAGCCGATGCTTACATCAGCAGAGGGGAGCTTGTTCCTGATGCTGTTGTCATTGGAATGATTGAAAAGAAAATCGCAGAAAACCTTTCAGCTAAAGGATTTATTTTCGACGGGTTTCCCCGTACCACCGCGCAGGCAGCAGCCCTTGATGATTTGCTGGTCAAGCACCATACCTCTATCTCTGTGATGCTCTCTCTTGAAGTGCAGGAAGAGGAACTGAAGAAACGTCTGCTGCTCAGAGGTAAAGATTCAGGCAGAGCCGATGATCAGAACCCCGAAATTGTTCAGAATCGCATTAGAGTTTACCACTCAGAAACCGCCCCTGTCAAAGATTTTTATGCTGCCCAGCATAAGCAGGTTAGCATCAATGGTATCGGTGAAATTGAAGAGATATTCCAATACTTGTGTGAAGCAATAGACCGCTTCAGGGCTTAAGTATGGCAGAATCTAACTTCGTCGATTATGTGAAAATCATGTGCCGCTCCGGACACGGTGGGGCAGGCTCTGTTCACTTTCTTAGAACACGCTTTACCGCTAAAGGTGGTCCTGATGGTGGCGATGGTGGACGTGGCGGTCACATCATCCTTAGAGGAAATAAGCAACTCTGGACGCTCCTGCATCTCAAGTACCGAAAGCATGTTATTGCTGGTGTTGGGGAGTCGGGAAGCAGAAACCTCAGGCATGGGGCAAATGGCAAAGATGAAATTCTGGAAGTACCCCTCGGGACTGTTGCAAAAGATGCTGAAACGGGTGAGGTGCTCTTTGAGATTACAGATGACGGACAAGAAAAAGTGCTCGCTAAAGGTGGAAGAGGCGGACTCGGTAATGACCATTTCAAATCATCTACCCTTCAGGCTCCGCGCTTCGCCCAACCCGGTGAACCCGGTGAAGAGAAATGGAGAATCCTGGAATTAAAAGTGCTTGCTGATGTCGGACTGGTGGGCTTTCCCAATGCAGGAAAATCAACCCTGCTCAGTAAAATTTCAGCTGCCAAGCCTGAAATAGCCAACTACCCCTTCACCACTCTAACCCCTCAGCTCGGTATCGTTCCCTACCGCGATTTTAAGTCTTTCATCGTGGCCGATATACCCGGTATCATCGAGGGCGCTCACGAGGGAAAAGGATTGGGTCATCGCTTTCTGCGTCATATAGAAAGAAACTCAGTGCTGCTCTTTCTCATCCCTGCTGACTCAAAAGATATCAAACAGGACTATGATGTTCTGCTTCGTGAACTCGAATTATATAACCCTGAATTGCTCGATAAAAGGCGTATGCTCGCCATCAGCAAATGTGATATGACCGATGAGGAACTTAGAAATGAAATGAGAAAGGAAATTCCGCTCGGCGTGGAACATATCTTTATTTCTTCTCTTTCAGGTCTGGGGTTGATTGAATTGAAAGACCGCCTCTGGCAAATGCTCTCCAGCGAAGGCAATGGAAATCATTGAGCAAATTGACCAAAACATTTTTCTTGCGCTCAACCGGGCATGGTCTCCGCTAAGCGATCTCTGCTGGATAAATATCACAAACAGACTCTTCTGGATTCCTCTTTATCTTCTTCTTGCGGTATTGATGATAAAAAAGGCAGGTAAGAAATCCTGGTTTTTTTTTGTGCTCATTGCCTTGATGATTGTTGTCAGTGATCAAGGGGCTAATTTTGCTAAAAGGAATTTTAAGCGTCTGAGGCCTTGCCACGAGCCCACGATTGCTGCTATGGTGCATACTCCTGCCGGCTGTGGCGGGCAATATGGGTACTTTAGCGGACATGCATCTAACTCCGCTGCTATAAGTACCATGGTGATATTACTGATGTCGGAGAACACCGCCCTGGTTATGCTGATGCTCTGCTATACATTGCTTGTCGGATTCAGCAGGGTTTTTCTGGGGGTTCACTACCCGCTTGATATTCTTACAGGTTTCCTGTGGGGCAGCACGGTTGGTTTTGTTTTCTTTAAGTTTTATCAGTTCTCCTTCAAAAAATGGATTTCAGGGAATTAATGCTGGTCTTTGCTGGAGGCGGCTCCGGCAGTGTTCTTCGTTGGCTTATCAGCCGACTCCTGCCGGTTTCTGTTTTCCCTATCAGTACCATCCTGGCTAATGTTCTCGCTGTTGTTATTCTCGTCTTTGCCATG
>JBIIMV010000356.1:0-2774 GCA_044337805.1 Bacteroidia bacterium | reverse complement strand
CCTGGGGCAACTCTGCAATCTCACAAAGATTTTCAAGTCCGGTGGCTTGCACCATCGGGGTATTCACCACGCAATGCTTACCGGCAAACAATGCCGCCAGCAATTTTAATTTTATTCCCGTTGCCTGGAAAGTAGGAAGAATGTTCACTGCAGCCTCTGCCACAAGTCGATGTAAAGTTTGAGTATCAACCCCGGGCATTAAACTTACGCCCGGCATGCGAGACGCAAGTTTCTGCAAATCCGGCGAAGGATTGCTTCCTGCAATGATGAGTTTTGTTTGACTATGCGGCATCACCTCAGTAAGTAAATACCGGGCAGCGCGGTCATTCTCCGGAACACCCAGATTACCATGGTAGAGGGCATAATCACCGGTAACAGCGGAAGTTTCTACCTTCTCAAAAGGATGAAAGGCCGGAATACAGTGAACCGATGGATGCAAAGGGGAGAAATGCGCAGCATCCCCGCGGGAAATTGCCGCAATTGAGGTGGCGGAAGAGAGCACTGCCTCAAAACTTTTTAGACGCGATGACTCAAGAAGGAAATAACCCTTTTTGAAAAAACCACTTACACTGTCTGCAAGAGCCTTGTAATAATCGTGCTCCACATTGTGTGTTCTCACAATTCTGACCCTGTCGGCAAGTAATGGATGTTTAAGGTAATAGCATGAATGCAATCCTTCGAAAAGAATAGGGTACTTGTCTTCAAGCAAACGATTCAGCAAATCACTGCCATTGCGGGTATTTACGATATAAGGCAGACTGCTCAGGCTTCTGAGTATTCCGAGATTGCGAGGGTAATAAAAGATTCGCTCACAATACTTATTGAGTTCCGGCGGATTACCACGGCCGTATTCATAACAATGCAGAATGATCTTAACCCCCTCACGGTGCAAAGCCCGAATCTTATGGAAGACATCTACCACTCCGCCATAATCGGCCGGATATGGCACATCAAAGGAGACAATATGTAAAAACCCCGCCATCAAAAAAGCCCGCAAAAATAAGAAAAATGAGTCTTTTTTGCCTCAAAGGCCGGCAAAAAGGCCGGCGAGGCTTTGCTTCTCTCGCTCCCAGCAAAGCTCAGGGGCTGCACTAAGGCATGCAGCAGCACAAGCCTTGTGAGCGGAAGATCCGGGGGTAAGCTGAAGGGCTGCCTGAGCAACAGATTTTGCATCTACAATATCGATGAGAAGTCCGGCATTATAACGTTCAACAATGCGTTTTATTTCAGGCAAGGATGACCCGATAACAGGCACTCCGCATTGTATGTAGTCGAAAAGCTTATTGGGGAGAGAAAATCTGTAGTTCAGATTGGTGTCTTTATCGAGACTAAGGCCGATATCGGCGGCCATGGTATGCTTCACCAGCTCGGCCCACGGCATTCGGTTGCGGATAATAAGTCGGTCTCTGACTCCGGATTTCTCGGCCAGCCCGGGTAAAAGTGGGAACACATCGCCGCTACCAACAATTAAAAGGTACCAACCCGGCAAAAAGGCCAAAGAAGCAACAGCCTCTTCTGCACCACGCTGAATATTGATGCCGCTTCCCTGAAGAATCATCATGGGTTTATCTTCCGGCAGTCCGAGCATGGCTCTGAGTTCCCTGCGCTCGGGATACTCTGCTCTTGATAATCCTGCCGGCACGTTGCGAATAACCAATAATTTTTTACCATACAACTTATGGTAAATGCTGGCAATGCTGTCATTTACCGTGATAACATGCTCGAGCCGAGGAAAGACTGCCGCCTCAATTGATTCCCAGATTTTTCTCTTTACCGGGCTATGCTGCAGTTCCGGAACAGCAGTGAAATACTCGTGGGTATCATAAACCATCTTTCGCCTTCTGCCACTATGTAAAAAATTGGGCAGAAGCGTATCAAGATCATTCGACAGAAGATATTCAGACGGATGACGAAGGAGAAAATACCAGAGCCGTATCTGAAACTCCAGATAGAACAGAGCACCCCTGCGAAACCAAAGCTTCATGCGGTGCATGGCATATGGCCTTTGATCGAGGGCCGGACTTCCGGGCAAAATTCTTCCCACCAGAAGAACCTCAAAGCCCAATTCATGGAGCAGAGCACAACTGCGCTTTACACGCTGATCACTGACAAGATCGTTGATAACAGAAACAATGATGCGGCGCTTCATGAGGAATTCAACAATGCAATGTTCCTAATCTTTTTCAAACAACGAAGAATAAGAGACGAAAAAAAATAGATTTGCTATATGAAAATTCATTCCCCCGCAGATTTGACTGCCTACAACACCTTTGGTGTTAAAGCCCGTGCGCCTATGCTGGTGGGTATTGACAGCGAAGAAGATTTTATTCTCTGGCGAAAAAGCTATCCGGATGCTTTGCTGCTCATTGTTGGTGGCGGGAGCAATCTGCTCTTTACACATGATACAGACCGCATAGTTATTCTTAACCGAATTGAGGGTATTGAGATTTGGGAGGATGAAGATCAGGCAGTAGTCACTTGTGGCGCGGGAGTTGTATGGCATGATTTGGTCATGTTTGCAGTGGAAAAAGGTTGGGGAGGCATTGAAAATCTCGCATTAATTCCCGGATGCACAGGGGCCGGACCCATGCAGAATATCGGCGCCTACGGCGTGGAATTGAAAGATGTCTTTGAACATCTGGAAGCCATTGATATTAACACCCTTGAAAAGAGAACTTTTACCAGAGAAGAATGCCGATTCGGATACCGCGAGAGCATTTTCAAGCGGGAATACAAAGACCGCTTCATGATTACACGTGTAGCTCTGAGGTTAC
>JBIIMV010000354.1:0-2795 GCA_044337805.1 Bacteroidia bacterium | reverse complement strand
CGTGCTGGGATGCTGGCGCCTGAACACCGCAACATGAACAACTGGAATGTAGTACTTCACAATCAATAACAACATGAACATTTTTATCTTCTCTCAGGTCATCATTGCCTTCTTCATGGGGGTAGCCTCTCTTTTTCTGGTTTATCGCCTGCTCAACATTTATCTGCGAAGAGCCTTTAAGATCACCGAACTCAATCAGGCATTTGCCACCTTACAGACCGGAATCATCCTTTCCACGGCTTTGATGGTATCTTCTATTATTGGTCCCGGATTGAATGCCATCCGCTTTATCAATCAGGCCGACATCAGCTTCAATACGGTTAGCATCAGCGTGGGTTATATGCTGATGTTTTTATTGATCGGAATCATATTCACCTTCCTTGTCATAGCAGGTGGAATTGTGGTTTTGTTTCAGCTCACCCGAATAAACGAATGGGAGGAAATCAGAAACAACAATATTCCGGTGGCTTTAATCAGTGCGGCTTTAATCCTTGGTCTTTCCCTGATTATGCGCGACCATGTGGCCTCGGTATGCGAGATGCTGGTGCCTTACCCGGAGGTGTTACAGATAAGATAGGCTTTCTTCTGCAATAGATTTTTTTTCGGCGGCTCGCATGCTGCTGTGTTTACCTGTGCTTTCCATCCAATTGACTTTTCATGCCCGGGTAAGGTTTTCTTTATTTGCACGATTTCTCCGGTGGTGTAGCCAGTGGATCACCACCGGCCACTACGATGGCAGTATACCGCTGTTATGTGTTCAATTATCTGCCTTGCAGCAAGTGTCCCGCTATTTGTTGTGATGGCTTAAGTGCTGCTTATCTCCCTCCGGTAGCACGGCAACGAACAGTTTTTAATCTTTTCATTTGTTAGGGGCAGCCTGTTTCAGGCATGGCCACTCGGGTCATGAAAAAAGTACTCAGGAAATTCTAATAACGAATGCTGAAAGGTCGGGAAAATTCTGCGAGGGAAATAAGTGAAGCTTCGCTGTATTAAATCTACGCTGCCCGGTATCGGACATTCGCCAACATTATTTTGCTGCTGTATTCCCGGGTGCGACTCTGCAAGATTACTGAATCACCACTTTCCTCGTCATCTCTTTCTGTCCTGCGTTTACCTTGATGAAATAAACACCGGTGGCAAGTTCTGAGGTATCAATTTTGCGAACACCTTGCTTCATAGACATTTGCATAGGTGACTTAACGCTTTGTCCCAAAGCATTGAATACATGCAGGCTGATATTCTGTTCTTCCGTAAGGCTGGCGCTTAAATAAAAACCATCCTGTTCAGTAAAGATGTTCAGCACATCGAATGATTCCATTTTCTGGCTCTGGCTCAAGGCTTCTGCCTTCTCGAAGCGGAATAAAAGGTGCTTAACGCTGTCTGCACTGTTGATGCTGAAGTTATAAGTCATAGGACCGTTTACCGGCGTGATTTTTTTGTCATCAATATCTTCAATAACAAGTTGGTTACCATCGAAAAGCGAGGTATATTGCCCCATCACCGTTTCTATTTCACTGATTTCAAGTGAGTAGCTTCCATTACCCGGAACTTTCACCTTCACGGGGATGGAGGTGTTTTCATCGAATGTTCTGAGGGCATGTATGGCGTATTCTGTATTACCTGAAATACTCATAATGTTGAGTCCTTCCTGCACCATGGAGGGAAGTTTATATGCTTCGAGTTCTCCGTCAAATGCATCTGTGGCATTGCTGTTGAAACGCACCACCATCTCGTCGCTGAGTTTCGAGTCTCTTGCGTTAAGAGCAATCCTCATCGTGGCCAGATCGTCTGTCACAGGTGCTGTTCTCAGGAAGGTAGGGTTGGTGCTGACTTTGATATTTTCCGTGGCGACCAGGTTTGGTGCAGCACTGTTTGCTTTTACCCAGAAACCCTGGTGAGAGGCGATATATCTGGAACCGCCATTTGTGCTTACCCCTCCTACGAATGAGGCATATGCACCCGCGTCGGCATTGTACACGTAAACGGCATTATCTAGGTTTGTTTTTGTCCAGTTACCGCTCAGCCAGTCAATTTCGCATGGGTATGGATTGGCTACCATATTCCATCCATCATGCGGCACGCCTGCCGATGTTGAGGTATAACTCACATTCAAATTTTTGTTTCCCACCTGTGGTGTTCCGGTCACTTTAAATTTGATGTCTCCACTGCTTGTATAGGAAGTTCCCAGAAATACCTTAAAGCCACTTCCATTTACCAATGGGTCATTCACGCTGTTTGGCGGAGCATATCCATTATCCCAGGTTCCGGAAACATCTTCCTTGTAGGTGAATACCGACGGATCACCCAGAGCCGCATATCCTGTCGAACCCGGGAATCCGGAGGTGGCAAAGCCTGATGCAGGCCATGGTGCTGTCCAATGATTGATGGTGGCATTTGTAACAGGTGATCCAAGATTGGCCCAGCCTGTGTTGCCTCCGGGTGCAAAACGCTCGGCCACAATATTTCCCGTGATGCTGCCACTCGCCCCAACTGCAGCAATTCTTGCGGTGTTCGCAGCAGAAGACAATAGCTTCAGTTTATTCCCTGTATTCAGGTTGCCATCATTGAGGGTAAGGGTGTTAACCAGATTTACGGTATCGGCAAGCTGCAGGGTTCCGCCTGCTTTGCTGATCAGTATATTTTGCAGGCTTTTGCTACTTGCACTGCTTTGATTCATGGTAAGGGTTCCCGCATTACCCGGACCTGAAAAGGTCATGGTGGAGGTGGCAGATCCCGTGATAACACCTGAGCCGGTGATGGCTCCTGTAACAGTGATATTTTGCCCGTTAAGCGTA
>JBIIMV010000352.1:0-2796 GCA_044337805.1 Bacteroidia bacterium | reverse complement strand
TGCCATACCGGTGAGGTGATGAATGCGGCCCTTCCATCCGGATTAAAACTCAGCAGTGAGTCAGTTTTAGTTCTTAAAGAGAGTTTCCCATTTGACCCGGGCACCCTTAGCGACCAGGAATTTTTATTGATAGAAGCATTAGAGAAGCAGGGAAGATTAACGATGGAGGAGGCGGAGAAAATTCTGAATTCAGCCAGGTCGAGCGGACATATTCGCAGACTATTAGACAAAGGCATTATCAGGCTAGAGGAAGAAGTAAAAGAAACCATCAGGCTAAAGACAGCAAAATTTCTTTTTGCCGGCCCTGAGATGCATGATGAGAGCAGGCTTGAGCAGTACATGAACAAGTTAGCGTTGCGAAAGGCCTCCAGCGGAAGACTGGACATGTTGCTTAAGTTCATTGATTTATCCGGGCATTTCAGCTCATCAGCAAGCCCGGTAAGGAAGGATATTCTATTAAAGCAAACCGGTGGTCAGACAGGTGTTGTAAAAAAACTCATAGAAGACGGTATTCTGGAAGAGCGCGAATATGAAGTTTCGAGATTCAGCACCATACAGCATGCGAAAGAGCCACGTAAACTAAACAAGGCACAGGAGACAGCCCTGAGAGAGGTGAAAGAAGGCTTTTCAGACGGCAAGCCTGTGTTGTTGCATGGGGTAACCTCGAGCGGCAAGACAGAGATTTACCTTCATTTGATGAAAGAGCAACTGGAGGCAGGGAAGCAAGTATTGTACCTACTACCGGAGATATCTTTGGCAACACAGATTACACGGCGCATACAAGCGGTATTCGGAAACGAGGCCGCCGTTTATCATTCCAGGTTTAACGAAGGTGAGAGAGCGGAGATATGGAGGAGTCTGGTATTTGCAGAAGATAGCCATCAGGACCGAGGAATAGGACTTCATAAAGTCAGCATAGTAGTCGGGGCGCGATCAGCGCTCTTTTTACCCTTTAGAAAACTGGGACTGGTAATTATTGATGAAGAGCACGACAGTTCCTTCAAGCAACAAGATCCGAGTCCGAGGTATCATGGTCGCGATTCAGCCCTAATGCTTGCCAGGATGAGCGGGGCCCATGCATTGCTGGGCTCAGCGACCCCATCTCTAGAAAGTTACCGTAATGCCCTTGAGTATCGCTATAAGCTTGTTGAATTAAAAGAGCGGCATGGCGGTCGTGATTTACCGGATATTGTAACAGAAGATCTAAAAGCAGCAAGAGACCGCAAGAAAATGCATCTGAGTTTCACAGGCGGTTTATTGAGCAGTATTGAGGAGGCCCTGGGAAGAAACGAGCAGATCATCTTATTTCAAAACAGACGTGGGTTTGCACCGATGATGAAGTGCGACCATTGTCAGCATATTCCAAAATGTAGAAATTGCGATGTCAGCCTAACTTTTCACAAAGGAGCAGGTTTATTAAAGTGCCATTACTGCGGATATTCCGTAGCGCCATATACCCAATGTCCGTCTTGCATGCGTGAAGACATGCATTTACTTGGGGCCGGCACCGAGAAAATTGAAGAAGAGTTACAGATACTGATACCACAGGCCAGGGTATCAAGACTGGATTTTGACACAACGCGAAGCAAGAGCAGTTTTCAGAAGATAATTGAATCATTTGAACACAGAGAGATAGACATCCTTGTCGGCACGCAGATGGTCACCAAAGGACTTGACTTTGGTCATGTAAGTCTTGTTGGGATTATGAATGCAGATATCATGATGGGATATCCGGATTTCAGAGCACACGAGCGCGCATTTCAGCTGATGTCGCAGGTTGCAGGAAGAGCAGGCCGCGGGCATACCAAGGGCAAGGTTATCATACAGACTTCAAATCCCGGGCATCCCCTCCTACAACAAGTCATTGCCCACGATTTTGAAGGATTTTACCAATCGCAAATTCTGGAGCGAAAGAAATTCTATTACCCACCCTACTGTCGCATCATTCGTGTTACCGTTGCCCATCGGTATGAAGATTATGCCGGAGAGGCCATACGCAAACTTGCGGAGCAGATCGGGAATCGATTCAAGGGTAAAATTCTTGGTCCGGAGACACCACCTGTGGGCAAAATCAGGAATGAATTCCTTAAAGAGCTCATCATAAAATTTGATCGAGAATACACCCAGGACATACGCGAACTGTTGAGAGTTGGCATTGGGAAGGTGAGGAAAGACGACGCATTCAGACAGGTCAGGTGGATGATAGATGCAGATCCCTACTAAGAAGATTTGCAAGAGAAAAAGCAGGACATTGAACCCGACTTAAGGTCACAAAGATAATCTGAAAGGAAAAAGAAATTGTTAGAGTATCAAATCGCCTCAAGGCTTTTTCAGATATTTCTCCGCATAAGCATCATATTCCTCCTTAGTCAAGTCCTGGTTACCAATACCATTACCGAAATTGATGTAGCCATAAGACTTTTTATCGCCAATTGATTTAACGCTTGCTCCGGAATATACACCCATAACAGGTTTAAAAGCGCTACGTTTAGCTTTGAAAAGTTCCTCTTGTTTGGCCAGTTCATCAAGACGGGCCTTTTCCATTTCTTCTGCCCTTATTTTCATTTGTTCCTTTTGTGCAGCTAGATCTTCCCTGATCTTTCTGGCATCGGCGAGTTCCTTTTCTCTCAGAATACGCGCCTCCTCTGCCGCAGCAGCTTCTTTCGCCTTACGGTCATTCTCAAGGGCTTCCAGACGAGCTTTTTCATCCGCTTCACGTTTTGCACGGGCATCAGCCACTTCCTTTTCCTTACGAGCCTTCTCAGCAGCATCCGCTTCCGCCTTAGTTTTTTCATC
>JBIIMV010000351.1:0-2797 GCA_044337805.1 Bacteroidia bacterium | reverse complement strand
TTCCAGGGCATGAGCCACCAAAGCAGTAGTAAATGCATCGGACTTCCAGAATAAACTCAGGCGTACCACCGTTCCGCCCGAAAACAATACGCCCCCATCCCACCACATTTCATCGTTTTCCTGATGGGCTTTAGTTATCAGGTAATGAAAGCCACGTTCTATCGCCTGACTGATTCCATTATCATGACCATTATTCAACATGAGTAATGCGTTCAGAGCGTAAGCTGTTGATTGAATACGATCGTGCTGATTGATAAACCTCCTCGAACTCCAGCTACCATCCACTGCCTGCCGGCTCAACAGATAACGGGTTAAATCAACACTGCATTCCTCAAGTTCCTTTACGCCCGAGTGCAGGGCCATGGCAAAAGCGAATGGAAACTGAAAGCGATTCGGATAATATGTGGCTACCCGATCAAACTTCTTAAGGCGATTCATCCGCTTTAACAAATTAACACCAAACTGATAACCATGCGCATCAGTTTCTCCGCTGAGATTCAAACAAATTAGAATATTCGCATTCACTACCGCATCTATATCATTGCTCCCGTAAGGCATGTATGGCTTATAGGCAAAGGGGTAGCATTCGCTGATTGGTAAGTAAAAGGTAGCATTATGAAAAGTAGTTTTAAAAATACTCCACCTGTTGAAATGGTATTCCTGTGCATGCCAGGTGAGATAGGCCCCGGAATTTCTTTTGTAATGATTGATAAAATTATACCAGTGAAAATTACTTCTACCGGTATCACGATAAGCATCAAACAGACGAGCCGTACTTTCGGTTTTTTCAGGGAGCCATCCGCTCTCTTTTCCTTTGTATACCCTACCGAAGAGCTCCATGGCAGTATAAGACAATGCAGTATCATCGGCATCTTCTACCACATTCGCTGCCTTATTGATGTAACGACTTTTTAATCTGAAATGTGTAGGTCTTCTCACTAATGTATGCGGATATAAAGTATCACCTGTATACAATTTTCTGTAGGGAGGAAGGAGATGCCAAAAATTAAAACGAACTCCGTTTCGATAGCGCAAGATGGCTTTCATAGAACCTAAAAGTATGTCGGGTATCTCGGCCCTGCCCGTATCGCTTAAATAAATTCTCGCAAGCAGATTATGCGTTCCGGCAACACTGAAACAATTTGAATCAGGCACTTTCTTCTTAAGGCCCAACAAAAAGAATCCCCGCTCCATTTCCATGCTCACCGGCCATTCACCTGAATAATACTTTCCTTCAACGCTCTCTTTGATTTGCTTGTTTTTAAGATAATGTAAACAGCGATCCATGATGGTTCTGATGCTGTCTTGACTGAGGCCCTGTGCATGACCGACAGGCATGAATCCGGGAAAACACAAAAAGATAAAATACCAAAGAAACCTGTGCTTCATCTTACATCCGGGATGGGCCCCAAAGATAAAGCCTGGTATGATTTTTCCATAAATGCACTGTCTTGCTGATTCACTGATAACAGCATCCTAAAGAAACTCAAGACCTGGTTCTCTGAAAATACAATTCTCCTCTCAATGCCTTTTTCATGCATTCAATAGAGCGCTTGATGCGTGTTTCAGAGGCTTTGGCGCTGCTCACATAATGGCAAAGACCTCTTCTTCTGCCCGGGGTAAAACTCTCCCAAACCTTTTTGAATTCGGGCTCGGCATCAAGCACCTCTTCGAATTCCACAGGCAATATTAACTCATCGGGGTCAGCCAAATCAAAACAAACCCTGAAAAGCATTCCTTCCCGAATCTTGGCTGCACGTCGAAGAGCATTGCCAACCATGAGATACTTATCACCCTGACCCAAACTATGCACCGCCAGCGAAAACGCTTGGCCATGCAACAAACCTTTCACTCTTACTCTTCCTTTGGCAGGCAATTCATCAATTACCGCTTGCGGCAAAATAATAATCTGATAGCCGCTGATGCCGGGATGCGGTTCCAGTCTTGCGCCAATATCCCAGGAATAAGGCTTTTCCGGCTGAGCCATCGAGGTGGGCTTAGGTCTTCTCATCGGCAGGATATTTTTGAGGCAACATCCTGCCAAATATCTGATTTTCAATTTATTAAATATAATTAAATATCAAAATAAAGAGATAAAGGCCTGAATTTCAGTATTTTTTGTATCTTTGCGCCCCCTGCTCCGGAGGGTCATGTTAAACCGCTTCCGGTTCCGGAGAACCGGGATACAACCAATCAAATCATGTCTGAAAACAGACAGGAAACTGTAGCACAGGAAGCCGAATTCAATTGGGATTCACTGGGCAAAAAGCAACAATTTTATTCCAAAGAGGAAAGAAGCCGCCTCGAGGAGATGTACGACACAACCCTGAAGCAAATCACCGAACACGATGTGATTGACGGGATTGTTGTTGGCATGACCAGCAAAGATGTTCTGGTAAACATTGGCTACAAGTCAGATGGTGTTGTTCCATTGAACGAAATGCGTTACAACCCCGAACTCAAGATTGGCGACAAGATTGAAGTTTACGTAGAGAGTCAGGAAGACAAATCCGGTCAGCTCCTGCTTTCTCACAAAAAGGCAAGAGCCTTGCGCTCATGGGATCGTATCAACGAAGCCCTTGAAAACGATGAAGTCATCAAAGGCTTTGTTAAGTGCCGCACCAAAGGAGGACTTATTGCCGATGTATTTGGTATTGAGGCCTTCCTCCCTGGCTCACAGATTGATGTGAAGCCGATCCGCGACTACGATGTTTACGTAGGGAAAATCATGGAATTCAAAGTGGTGAAAATCAACAAGGAATTCCGTAACGTAGTGGTGAGCCATAAAGCCCTTATC
>JBIIMV010000350.1:0-2817 GCA_044337805.1 Bacteroidia bacterium | reverse complement strand
ACCCGATTTGATTTCTTTTTGCAGGTTTTTGTTGGTGGCTGCTAATACCCGTACATCTATTTTTATCTCTTTTTCTCCACCAACGCGGGTTATTTTATTTTCCTGTAATGCCCTCAAGACCTTGGCCTGTGCAGAAAGACTCATGTCGCCAATTTCATCCAGAAATAGGGTACCTCCCTCAGCAAGTTCGAATTTTCCTTTTTTTGTGGTAATAGCCGAGGTGAAGGCTCCTTTTTCATGACCAAATAATTCGCTCTCTATTAGTTCACTTGGTATCGCTGCACAATTCACTTCAACCAGCGGGCCGGCAGCTCTCGCACTCAATTTATGAATATGTCTGGCAACGAGTTCCTTTCCTGTTCCATTCTCCCCGGTTATTAAAACCCTTGCCTCTGTAGGGGCAATTTTTTCAATGAGTGATTTTATCTCCTGGAATTGCTGCGAGGAACCAATCATCTCAACACTTTTGTTGATTTTCTTCCTGAGAGTTTTGGTTTCTTTTATCAATTGATCTTTTTCGACAGCGTTCCTTGTTGTAACAAGAATACGGTTTAAGTCAAGAGGCTTTTGAATGAAATCATAGGCGCCTTTTTTGACCGCTTCGACCGCGGTTTCTATGGTCCCATGGCCGGAAATCATTACTACTGGTATTTCGGCATTCTTATCCATGATGGTTTGAAGCACTTCCAAGCCATCCATTCCCGGCATTTTGATGTCACAAAAAACCAGATCAGGTTTTTCTTTGTCGAATAGCTCCAAGGCTGTTTTTCCATCTCCGGCCTCACACACCTGAAACTTTTCATATTCAAGAATATCGCGCAAACTGGAACGAATCGCTCGCTCATCATCAATGATTAGAATCTTCATGGTTTCTGTTTTGATGTCATGGTTTCGAGTACCCCTTCTTTCAGTGAGTAAGTTGAAAGTCTACATTTCTTGATGTTTAATTCATGCATGATGAATTTCGTGATCAGAGCAGCAATACTTATCATGTCTACCCGCATCTTCAGCATTCCGGGTGTGGCAAGTCTTTGTTTCCTGTTCTTATCAATCATTTCGCACAGAATGTGGTTGAATAAATTGCCGGGAAAACGAAATGAGGTCTTGTTCGAAGGGAATGGTACTCCGTGTTTATAGTGAAACAATACGTCAGCGAAGGTATCGAAGGACCCTGAGCTTCCAATCAGCTCTGTGACTTCGTTCTCTTTTATGGCTCTGAAAAGTGGTCTGAGTTGTGCCCGCAAATAACGATCGATGGCGGTGATATCTTCCTTTGTCATCGGGTCGGAAGTCTTAAACAGCTCCAGCAATCGCGCTGCTCCGAGCTTGAAACTTTTTTTCCAAATAATTCCGTTCTTATTTCCAATGATAAATTCGGTGGAGCCTCCCCCAATGTCCATAATGAGGCTGTTTGAATTATTTAGTCGCAATCCGGATCTCACACCATAATAAATATATTCGGCTTCCTTTGAACCTGAGATAATTTTAATCGAAATGCCTGTTCTGGAGAAAACATCTCTGATAAATTCTTCTCCATTACTCGCATGCCTGATGGCAGAGGTGGCCAGAGCTTCTGTATGCGCTGCCTTGTGAAGTCGGATTGCTTTATGTATTTTTTGAATTTGTCTGAGACCGCGTTCGTATGCTTCTTCAGTGATTATACGTTTGTTTATGCCGCTTTGACCGAGTTTTACAGGATATTTCTCCTGAAAAATAATATCGTTTCTTTTGCCTCTCCTCTGCGAAATCAGAAGATTGAAAGTATTCGTGCCAAGGTCAATGACTGCTGTCCTTTGGGCCATTTTTTAGTCTTTGTAAAAAAGCCATTTCCAAAGCTCTTTGTAAGAGCTCTTTTTACCGTACATCAGAATGCCGGTGCGGTATATTTTGGCTGAAAGCCATGTTGTAAACAAAAAACCCGCTACCAACAGTGCAAACGATAATGAGATTTGCCATATAGGTACACCGAAAGGAATTCTCACCATCATGATAACAGGGGAGGTGAGAGGAATCATGCTGAACCAAAAAGCAAGCGAGCTCTCCGGATTGGTAATGATTGTTTGTGAAACGGTTATGGCAAGGATCATAGGCAAAGTGATTGGCAACATAAATTGCTGGGTATCCGAATCGCTGTCAACAGCGGCACCAACAGCGGCAAATAAGGATGCATAAAGCAAATAGCCGCCTAGGAAGAAGGCAATGAAACAACCAACAATAACCGGAAGGTTTATGCCTTCAGCGAATGCGGTAAGTTGGTCCATATCGGGCTTTCCTATTTTGTCATTGGCCATATCACCACCAAACCCCATGTTGTTATTCATGGGCTGGCTTGACTTCATGGTTTGCTCAAGTTTTTCAGGATCAAATTTTTGCGCATTGACAAATTTGGCTGCGCCATAAACAAGTCCAAAGGTTAATAAAAGCCAAAGCGCAAACTGGGTTAGCCCTACCAAAGCAATTCCTATTATTTTACCCATCATAAGTTCAAATGGCTTTACAGATGAAATGATGACTTCAACAATTCTGGTTGTCTTTTCTTCAATAACTCCCCTCATTACCTGTGCGCCATACAGAAAAATGAAAAAATAAATCAACATAGATCCCAGAAAACCCAATACCAGACTTGCTTCAGAATTCCTTTTTTTCTGTGCTCCACTTGATTCCAACTGGCTTGACTGAATATTGATATTCGTTTTTATTCCTTCAAGTTGCAGGCGGTCGATCCCACTGGCCACAAGTTTTAAATCTTCAACAACATTTTTTACCTGGCCTTTGATAAACTCCTGCGTGGAGAGTGGAGGTTGCTTTTTATAGTAC
>JBIIMV010000349.1:0-2822 GCA_044337805.1 Bacteroidia bacterium | reverse complement strand
TTACCTCAAAAAGCTAATTGATTCAGGACGCCTGCTCAATTCCGGGCTTATGTAAAATAAGCTTAGTAAAATACAGAAAGCATCCCTCTTTTTTCTTCAGACTTTCCGCAGTTGATGCGGTACTTCACCAGATAAAAATACACGCCTGCTGAAAACGGCGTTCCACCCAGCAGAGGATTCCATTCGAAAATACCGGCTTCCGCTGAGGAAAAAATCTTCGTGCCCCAGCGGTCAAAAAGAAGAATTTCTTCTGTAACCAATCCTGTTTGATTCAATCTGAAAACATCATTTTTGCCATCACCATTGGGAGTGATAATGTTCGGGATAACATCAGACCCGATCTGTTCAGCTTCTTCTGCCCTCACGATGTTGCTGTATTGCATGCCTGCACATCCAGTCAGGCGGGCCCTGAACAGAAAATTATTCCATGCACTGTCAGCAGGAAAAACAGAAAGCACGGAGGAAGTTGTGCCGCTATAAGTAGCGCCCTCGCCAAGAGGTTGAAAATTCAATCCATTATCGAGACTCCTCTCCCAAAATATTTCACTGGTGTTCGCCTCAATCTCAAACCTTGCGGAATCACCTGAACATGCAAAGGCCGTCATGGGCTGCTTAGCGATGACTACATCATTAAGTACCTTTAATAAAGCGGTATCGGTGTAAACGGCAGTAGGACACAGTCCATCGATACGGCATCGGAAAATGGTATTATTTAAATTATCAGAAACCGGACTGATAAAAAGCTGATTGCTTTGAGATCCTGAAAAGGGAGGAAGGTTAGCCACATTGGAAAAAGAACCCTGAGTGGTGTTAGCATATTCCCACTGATAGGATCCTCCCGAAAGGAAATTTCCTGTCCGGAATGAGGCATTTTCTCCTTCACAGATTGTAAGGTTATTTAACTCAGGGGCGATCTCCGAAAGCAGGGTGAAGTTCACTGTAACTCTGGCATCCAAGGGCCTTTGGAAGTACTCTACCACCAGCTTTACTTCACCACTTAAACAAATACCGCCCGGAAATGCAGTATTTGTAGAAGTATAACTATCGGAATACGACTGTTCAAAAAAGGCATTCAACAACCATGTTTGACCACCATCGATGCTTAGGCGAATTCCATCATCAGCGGCGATATCAATCCGGTATTTTCCCGGATTAAAAAATTGTTTTCTCAAAAAGCGAACACTGTAGTTTTCCGAATAACCTTCACCACATGAAAACGAACTGCCATCGTGAAGCAGGTTCAATGGGCCGGGCATCTTGCTGCCATTTAGGGTATAGTTGATATCAAATCCAAGAGCATTCTTAATGAAATAGCCCTTATGGTTTACCTTGGCAAAGAAGCTTTGCTGCGCTATCAGGGCAGGAGTATTTAAAATCTGAGAACTGGTGGCCGTCCAGGTATAGGCATGTGCTACCCACCTGTTTATTCCCCATACCGTATCATCCAGCATGGGCAAGGGGGAAAAAGAAGGCGTAAGTGTGATCCTGTTTCCACCATTGCATTGGAACAAATCATTTGATATATAACCTGAACTGGCACGCATACGGATAGAATAATTACTTCCAACAGGGAGTCCGGCAGGAATCTGAACCTCAAGAAAGAGATTGTTCACATTTGTGCTAAACAGGAATGGGCCATTGATCCACGAGCTTCCCTGATTGAGACTATGCCTGATGGTAAGCAGAATAATAGCACCCGCACCAAAGTTACCGGAGGCATTTGAGAGTTGAGCCTGAATCTGTGTTCCCGATGAGAAGCCCTGAACTTGCGGAATCTTGATCATCAGGCTGCCGCCTGCACACACAGAAGGACAATTATAAGGCACCGGCTCACTGCGGGAGATATATTGTGCCTTAATCCCGAATGAAAATAATAAGAGAAGGAAGAAAAAAACAATCCGCATCCTGAGTGTAAATGAGACACAAATTTAGAATTTTCAAAAACAAACAGGCATTCATGGCTTCTGCAGGAGTGGCGCAATAACCTTTCCGGTAGCGCCCCCCGGGCTACTGATTCCCAGAAGTGCAGCAATACTTGGCGCAATATCTGCGATAGAGTATTCTTGCCATGTACGGCCCTGCTTAATTCCGGCACCATAAAAAATCAGAGGCACATGGGTATCATAAACATAAGGTGCACCATGAGTAGTGCCTTTTTCCGCGTGTTCCGTCCAGCCCGGATTGAGCTGTACCATCAGGTCTCCGGATCTTTTTCTAAAATATCCTGCTGCTATTTTGGCTATGACCCCTTCATTTGCCGAAAGGCCATCCATAACCGAAGCCTCAAAAACATTAAGCACACCGGGTTGAGCTAGAAGAAATTCGGTGCACAGTTTCTGAACCTCAGCCAAGGGCAATGCAGCCTTAATCACCGCCGCCTGGTCGATGTAGAGTTGTTGATTTTCGAAAGCAATGAGAAGAGGCTGTCCGAATCGGGAGGTACAGCGTTTCCGGAGGGAATCAAGTAAAGCCTCAGTGTTGAAATGTCCGGCAGGAATTTTCTCTGCTAGCAACAATGAAGGGGCTCTGACTGCGGCGTGGTCGGCTGTAAGGAAAATCAGATATTGATCTTTCCCAAATTTCTTGTCAAGGAATTTTAGAAATTCCTCCAGTTCCCTATCGAGCCGAACATAGGTATCTTCAGTTTCAATCGCATCAATGCCGAACTGATGACCGATATAATCGGTGGAAGAAAAACTCAGGGCAATCATATCTGTTTGCTGACCGGAGCCAAGGCTTTCGCCCTCAATGGCAGCCATTGCAAACTCCTTAACCAGGGTGTTACCAAATGGGGTAGCGCGAATCATATTGTTACCTCCGTT
>JBIIMV010000348.1:0-2828 GCA_044337805.1 Bacteroidia bacterium | reverse complement strand
TATCCACTTAGCGTTGATGTAGGGTGTTTTGAATTTGCCGTGCGGACGATCCTTCTCCATTCCCAGTCTGAGCACACCGCCGCAGACCAGGACAAAGGCAAACAAAGTTCCGATGCTGCAGATATCAGCAACGGTGGAGAGGTCCATAAACAAGGCAGGAATACCGACAACAAATCCGGTAACGATAGTAGCGAAGCCGGGAGTTTTGAAACGTGGGTGGATAGAAGCGAATTTTGCGGGCAGCAAACCATCTTTACTCATGCTCATCCAGATGCGTGGTTGTCCGAGCTGAAATACCAATAAAACACTTGCCATGGCAACAACCGCGCTTACGGCAATAATGCCGCTGAACCAGTTAAGGTTGAGTTTTTCAAAAACAAAAGCAAGCGGGTCGCCTACGTTCAGTTCTGTATAGGAAACCATGCCGGTGATGATTAAGGCAATGATGATGTACAGAACGGTGCAGATGATGATAGAATACATCATCGCCTTAGGCAGGTCACGTTGAGGATTTTTGCACTCTTCGGCGGTGGTGGAAATGGCATCGAAACCTATGTAGGCGAAAAATACCGCAGACACACCCTTAAGAATACCTGAAACACCATTTGGGGCGAAGGGTGTCCAGTTTGAAGTATCAACGTAGAAAACGCCTACTCCTATGATCAGCAGAATCACGAGCAGTTTGATTGCCACCATCACATTGCTGGCATTGCGAGTCTCTTTGATGCCTCTGTAAACAAGCCAGGTAATGATGGCAATGATAGCCAGTGCCGGAATATCGAGAACGAGGTGAAAACTTCCTATGCAGGGGGCGCCCGTCCAGGCGGCATTTGCTTCTCTCAGTGCATCGCTGATTTCCACGTTTGAACCTCCTGCCGACAGAAGCTGCATGACCTCTTCATGACCGCGTTTAGCGGAAAAATAATCCATGGTCATCCATTCGGGCACGTGAATGCCGTGAATTCCGAGGGCCGGAATTTTGATGATACTCAGGAGTGAGACCAGATAGTCGCTCCATGAGATGGCCACGACGATGTTTCCGATGGCGTATTCCATGATGAGTGCCCAACCGATGATCCAGGCGAAGAGCTCACCGAAAGCCACATAGCTGTAGGTGTAGGCGCTTCCCGATACCGGCACCATAGAGGCGAACTCAGCGTAGGCAAAGGCGGCAAAACCACAGGCAATAGCAGTAAATAGAAATAGAAAAATGACCGCCGGACCGCCATCCGCGCTGGCTTTACCGATGGTACTGAAGATACCGGCCCCGATGATGGCAGCGATACCGAAAGCGGTGAGGTCGCGCACACCGAGATGACGCGCCATGCTGCCATGCTGGGCATCCTGTTCACCGGAGGCCAGAATGTCGGCCACTTTTTTGCGGCGAAATAATTGCTTAAACACGAAGGCTAAAGTAAGATATTGTCAGTTTATTTGCGTAATCAATTACAAGATGAATCCGCGCGACATCAGAATCGAAGATTATTTTTATGAATTGCCACAGGAGAAGATTGCCTTACATCCGCTGCCCGAGCGCGATGCATCGAAGCTCCTGCATTATGAACAGGGCATCATTCATGACAGACGTTTTAAAGAATTGCCAGAGCTTCTGAAAGCCTCAGATTTATTGGTTTTCAATGATTCCAGGGTGATACATGCGCGATTGATTTTTCAGACAGAGAGCGGTCATCGCGTAGAAATTTTCTGTTTACAGCCACGAGACGGATATCCGAGTTTAGCTGATCAGGGAAGAGGCAGTTCAGTATGGGAATGTCTGGTAGGAGGGAACCGCAAATGGAAGAGCGGAAAGATCAGGCTGGAGAGCAGCAGTGTCGCAGGTGAGGCATTCGAGCTATTCGCAGAAAGAAAAGCAAGCGAAGCGCAGGGATTTTTGATTGAGTTCCGATGGAAACCGGAGCATTTCAGTTTTTCGCAGGTACTTGAATCGGCGGGGCGATTACCGATACCTCCCTATCTGAATCGTGAGAGTGAAGAAGAAGATGAAGAGAGGTATCAGAATGTTTTTGCAAAAAATGAGGGCTCGGTAGCTGCGCCGACGGCAGGATTGCATTTCACCGAAGCCGTGTTGAACGAATTGGCACAGAAAGGAGTTCAGCGAGGCATGGTCACCTTACATGTAGGAGCAGGAACCTTTTTACCGGTGAAGGCAGAAACCATGAGCGGCCATCACATGCATGACGAAGCCGTGGTGATTGATGAGAAACTCCTCGATCAATTAATGCCGGCACCGAGAGTCATCGCAGTAGGCACAACCTCCATGCGGAGTTTAGAGTCCGTGTACTGGCTGGCAGAAAGAATAAGAAGAAGTCATACAGACCAGAATATTCACCAGGTAGAGCAGTGGGATCCTTATGAATTGCAGTCAGAGCTGAGCAGAGAGGATGCCATTAAAATCATCAAAGGATACATGAAATCCCGCGGAAAGGAATCATTAAGTTTCAGAACATCCCTAATGATAGCCCCCCCTTATCGTTTAAAGATGGTAGATGCCCTGATCACCAATTTTCATCAACCGAGCAGCACCTTATTGTTATTGGTAGCAGCGGTATGCGGAGATGATTGGCGTAAGATCTATGCCCATGCCTTAAAGCATGATTATCGGTTTTTGAGCTATGGGGACAGCAGTTTTTTGGTGGGTGGGTAGGGGTTAGTGGTTAGTGAAAAATAAGTTTAAATATCTTAGTTTAACTTGCTGTTTTCGAGAATTTTACCTTCTTTTTTTAACTAATTTTTTATTTTTTGTTGACAGATATTATTTTTGACAATGTTGGGGCCGAAAAGCGGTTCAAAAATCATTATTTCCCTGC
>JBIIMV010000347.1:0-2829 GCA_044337805.1 Bacteroidia bacterium | reverse complement strand
GAACCTTCAACAGCATCCGGTTCGAAGATGCCCGTCGGTGAATTAATATTTATGTCATCAATGAAGATATTGTTTCCACCACCGGCAGTGAAGGAGAACTTTACAAGCGCATTGTTGGAGGATGCAAAAGTGGAGAGTACCACATTGTCCTGCTTCCATTGTGTGGTTGAACCCGCGGTTGGTACGAAAGTGGCCGTTTGATTTGGCACGGTTGCTAATCCACCTCCGGTTAATGTTCTGCGGGTTGACCAGGTTTTGCCGCAATCAGTTGAAACCATTACCCTTAGCGTGTTGGCACTTGCATCTGAATTTGGAAGCTGGGCATAAGCATAACGATAATACAAACGAGGTGAAGGGAATTGAGTAAGATCGAAACTGGGCGTGATAAACTCATCTACATCTCCGACACTTGAGCCAAGATTGTTAATACGCATGCTCTTGCTTCCGGTGAATCCAGAAGAATTTGAAATTGCCCATGCAGGACCGCCATCATTTAGCACCGTCCAATTTGACCCGCTCAGTGTGAGCGTTTCGAAACTCTCAGAAAAAACTCCTCCTGTGATGTCGGGTGAACTCGATTCAACTCTGATAAAAGATGTTTTGGTAATAGCGTCGCTACCCGTGCTATTGGCTGCCGTGAGGGTTACTGCATAGGTTCCCGGGGTATTGTACACCACGACAGGATTTTGACTGGTGCTGCTTGATGGTGTACCTCCGGTAAATGTCCAATTCCAGGACGTTGGCGTACCATTAAAAGACTGATCACTGAAAGTAATGGAAGAACCGGCACATACTGTTTGAGCGTCGGAATAGAAATCAGCAATGGGAGCACAAGGCGTCGGGTTATTATTATTCAGCCCGGTAAAACTGAGATTTGCTGAGGTCCAAAGATTGTTGCGTGAAGCGGTAGAAGCATTCAATGCCGCCCGCATCCTGGACTTCTGTCCCGCAGTAAACATCCTCGAACAATAAGAGTATTCCATATAGTTCTGCACATTGTCAAGGGCAGAACCACAGGAAGCACCATTTAAATTGCATGATGTCCATCCAATGGTATTTGGGGTATCAGTGACCCCGTCATCATCAGAGCAATTGCTGCTTAAACCGGGGGAATTTGAATTACCCCAGCAATGTGCAAGATTCAACCAATGTCCTGCTTCATGGGTAAGTGTTCTGCTACGGGAATAGTTTCCGGTGCCAATACTGCCGACATAAGTTGACAAAACCATAATTCCATCTACTGCTGCTCCCCAATTTCCCGCAACAGCGGAAGGATATTGGGAATACCCGGCTGCTCCGGAAGCAATACTCCTCACCACCCAAATATTCAAGTATCGATTCCTGGGCCAGGGATTGAGCTTTGCAGTCTCGTCTCCTACATTGGTAGTAGGACTGACAATTCGCTCGATTCCATTGGTGCAATTACCATTGGGATCGAGTTTGGCAAGACGGAACTCTATTTCACAATCTGAAGCAATCGGCTTAAAGGCAGTGACAATATCGTCGGTGTCTGGATTGAGCTTCCTGTAGTCTTCGTTCATTACTCGTATGGCGTCTTCGCACTGTGCATCAGAGATATTCTCTGATCCATATTCATGAATAATGTGAAAAACCACGGGGATGATGTAGACCGGCGGCTGCTGAGATTTTTGCTCGGAAAAATTTCTGGTGAATTGCTCAAGTTCCTCTCGTGCCTTTATTGCCTCAGGATGCTTTTCAAAAAGTCGGTTATTGATTTCTGCTGCCCCACAAAATTTCAGCCCGTCGGCAGATTGAGAATAGCATGTGGAAACGAGGAGCACCCCCGCAACCAACGCAATAATGTTGTTGAAAATCTTCATTTTCTGTGTTTATTCTTGTCTAACAACAAATTTATGTAATGGTTTCATTGAAAGATTTAAATTTCGTCAAAAGCCTTCTTTAAATCGTCCAAAAGATCAGAAATATCCTCAATTCCAACACTTAACCGGAGCAGGGAATCTACAACACCTGCCTTTTCCCTTTCCTCTTTAGGAATAGATGCATGGGTCATAGTGGCCGGATGACCAATCAGCGATTCTACGCCTCCAAGTGACTCGGCCAAAGAAAAAATCCTGGTCGAAGATGCTAATTTAAACGCATCTTCCTGACGATTACCCTTCAATGAAAATGACATCATTCCGCCAAATCCGCGCATCTGTTTTTTAGCAATTTCATGATTCGGGTGGTCTGGGAAGCCGGGCCAATAAACCTTATCAACCTTGGGGTGATTTCTCAGAAATTCTGCAACAGCTGCACCATTTTCACAATGTCGGTCCATTCTCACATGTAGCGTTTTTATTCCGCGTAAAACAAGAAAACTGTCCATGGGACCGGGCGTTGCTCCACAGGAATTGTGAATGAATGAAAGGCGATCGTATAAATCCTTTTTCTTGATACATAATGCTCCCATTACAACATCTGAATGACCACCAAGGTATTTAGTGGCTGAGTGCATAACGATATCTGCCCCAAGATCAGCTGGATTTTGCAGGTAGGGCGAGGCAAAAGTGTTATCCACTGAAAGTAAAACACCTTTTTGACGCGCTATTTCGGCACATGCCGCAATATCTACCACATTCATTGTCGGATTTGTTGGGGTCTCAATCCATAAAAGTTTGGTTTTGCTGTTGAAATAGGGCAGAATGCTCTCTGCCTTGTTCATGTTCACAAAATGAAACCTGATTCCAATCGGCTCAAAAATCTTGGTAAAAATCCTGTAGGTGCCTCCATATAAATCATCTCCCGTAATGACTTCATCACCAGGTTGAAGTAGGCGCAAAACAGCATCAACAGCGCCCATCCCGCTCG
>JBIIMV010000346.1:0-2834 GCA_044337805.1 Bacteroidia bacterium | reverse complement strand
TATGCCTATGTCTCCGCCTTTCGTGCCGATGGTAATGGCGACCTTGATATCTATCGTGTTGTAAATAATAATTATGAGGCCAAAAAGTCTGTTATTACCCTGCGTGTTACAGGAGGCGATACTGCCACCGTTGTCAGTGCCGCAAAGATTACGGTTAAAGCCGCACCTGCCGATAATGTATATGGTGAATACAAAACGCGCAAGAATGGGAAGACAGCTGTTGTTCTGGAGGGCGGCAAATACACCCTTGTTATTGAAGCAAAAGGCTATAAACCATCTAGTCGTGAAATAACAGTTGATAATCTCTCTTTGGTAACCGAAAAGATAGCAATGAATGTAACGCTTGAACCTGATGGCGCAGCTCTTCCTGAAAAGAAAGGAAAAGATGGCAAAACAAGCGGCAAGGCTGCCGGTTCAAGTGATAAAAAATCTCCTCCTGCAAAAAAGAAACCCTGAAAATAATTTTAATGGAACTTAATCTCACGCGTCCGGTAGCATTTTTCGATCTTGAAACCACAGGACTAAATATCGCCTCAGACCGGATTGTCGAAATCGCCATTCTGAAAATTTTTCCTAACGGCGAAAAGGAGAGAAAAGAATGGAGGGTGAATCCGCAAATACCTATCTCTCCCGAATCAACTTCTGTGCATGGAATCAAAGACGAAGATGTTGCTCAATGCCCCACCTTTCATCAAATCGCAGGTGTATTGATAAAATTCCTTGAGCATTCAGACCTTGGCGGATACAATTGCCTCAAATTCGATATTCCTGTTTTGGTAGAGGAGTTTTTGCGATCAGGCTATGACTTTGATATCAAGGGCAGGAAATTTGTTGATGTGCAGAATATTTTTCACCAGATGGAGCAAAGAACCCTTCGTGCAGCCTATCGTTTCTACTGCGGCAAAGAACTTCTAAATGCGCACAATGCCATGGCTGATATCGATGCAACGTATGAGGTATTGTTGGCTCAGCTCGATAAGTACAAGGATGCGAAACTCACCGATAAGAGTGGTACTGAATATTCTCCGGTTGTCAATGATCTAAAAGCCCTTCATGATTTTACCAATATTAACAGGAACGCTGACCTTGCCGGTCGGATTGTATTCAATGATAAAGGCGAGGAGGTGTTTAATTTTGGAAAGCATAACGGAAAGCGCGTGATTGATGTTCTCAAAGCAGAGCCATCTTATTATTCCTGGATGCAAAACGGTGACTTCCCGCTCTACACAAAGAAAGTTCTTACTGCCATCAAACTAAGAGAATTTAATAACAGGTGAGTCAAAGGAGAATCCTTTTGATTGGTCCGGCATACCCTTACCGTGGAGGAATTGCCAATTTCAATGAAGCGCTTTTTCGTGCTTTGGTAAAGGAGGGTCACCAATGTGAAATCCTCTCTTTTAGTCTTCAGTACCCGTCCTTTTTATTTCCCGGTTCAACACAATTTGATTACCAAAGGAATGCTGATGATATTGTATCTAAACGCATGATCAATAGCATCAATCCTTTTTCGTGGCTATCGGCAGCAAGGTATATCATTCGCTTCAGGCCCGATATTATCGTTGTTAGATTCTGGTTGCCACTTCTGGGGCCGGCCTTGGGTTCTATCTGCAGACTGAGTAAAAGAAAGTTTGATATACCTGTCATCGGACTTACAGATAATGTTATTCCACATGAAAAACGACCCGGAGACCGATTTTTAACAAGATATTTTCTTCGTTCTTGCGACGGCTTCATTGCTATGTCTCAGGCAGTATTGGATGATATCAAGTCTTTTGGTATTTCTTCACCCGGTCGGCTTATTCCACATCCTATTTATGATATTTTCGGTGATCCGGTCTCTATGGAGCAGGCAAGAGCGCACCTGGGAATTGCGCCAGATCAAAAGGTTATTTTATTTTTCGGATTCATCAGGAAATATAAGGGCCTGGACCTGCTTTTGAGAGCGATGGCACATCCTGCCCTCAAGGCTTGTGGAGTAAAGCTGATCATTGCAGGCGAGTTTTATGAAGATTCAGCATACTATGATCATCTTATAAAGGAATTAAAGATTACAGATATGTTAATCATGCATACACGGTATATTCCCGATCAGGAGGTAAAAAATTTTTTCTGTGCCAGCAATCTTGTGGTTCAGCCATATCATACTGCTACCCAATCCGGAGTTACACAGATCGCCTATCATTTTTCAAAACCCATGATCGTTACACGCGTAGGCGGCCTCGCAGAAATGGTAGAAGACAAAGAAAATGGTTATGTAGTCGCTCCCAGTCCCGATGAAATTGCCACTGCCATACTAGATTTTTTTAAGAATAACCGCGAATTGAGTATGTCGGCAAAAACATCTTCGATGCAGGAACGTTTTTCCTGGAAAAGTATGGTAAACGGAATTCTGGAATTGGGCAATCAAATTCAGAATCCCTGACTTTCTTCGTAAATTTGTGTTATGTTGTTATTTTTTCGGCTATTCCCGGTTTTGGCCTCGTGCTTTTTTCTTTTCCCTGTCTTTGCACAGCAGGGACAAGAAATAAATCAAATTGACGCTCAGGGACGAAAACACGGCACCTACCGTAAGATAGGTGTTGAGGGGAAGGTAAGATACGAAGGCTATTTCGAACACGGCATTGCCAAGGGGACTTTCCGTCACTTTTACGATGACGGGCAACTGATGGCAGAAAATAAATATTTCCCGGGCGGGAAAAAAAGCAGCGCTGTTTTTTATCATCCGGGAGGTGTGAAAAAGGCCGAGGGAATCTTTTTCGATGAAAAAAAGGATAGTCTTTGGATTTACTACAATGAAAAAGGAGAGAAGATTGCACAGTCGGTCTACAGGCAGG
>JBIIMV010000345.1:0-2844 GCA_044337805.1 Bacteroidia bacterium | reverse complement strand
TTTCGAATCGGCACGGGTGCGCCTGCAGGTATGGCGCGAAGGCGAAGGCTTGTACGCGCCTTCTTCTTCTTCCGCCTCTTTTTGTATCAGTGCTGAATCCGCTCCGGGCGGTGATTTCACGCTTTCATCAACCGGACTTACCCTTGGTGTTTTTGATGAACAGTCGAAAGCTTTCGGCACACTCTCTTCTCTGAAAAGCGCCAGTGCGCTGCTGTACGTGATGGCTGCTGCAAAGGCAAAAAAATATGGTTGGGATGATGCGCTGATTTTTAATGGTGAAAATAGAATTGCGGAAACTTCTTCTTCCAATATCTGGTTTGTAAAGAATAAGGAATGGTTTACACCTTCTCTCAATGAGGCCTGTGTAGATGGAGTTATGCGCAGGGTATTACTGAGTGTGCTCAGAAATGAGGGAATAAAAGTAACGGAGGCTTCTTTCACGATGCAAGCGCTCTCCGACTTCGATTTTATTCTCCTGTCCAATGCCTCACGCGGATTGCGATGGGTGAAAACAGTTGGTCAGTTCACCTTCGAAAAACCGGAATTGTCTGAACTTTTGCCGGCCCTTAATTCGCTCGCAAGGAAGTACTAGGTGTTCTTTTGATCTGTCTGATTTTTACCTGACGATAATCACCAAGTTTCTGAATGACTTCATACTCGTAAAGACTATCAAGCGTCTTTCCGCTCGCGGGCTCATGATAGATGACCAACTCGGCCTCTTTAAAATCCGGTTCTTTTGTTATTCTGAATTCAGCAGGTTCATTTAAATGCAGGTAGAACTCATAGAAGAACTCTGCATAGGTGTAATAAATGGTAAAGTATGGCTGCTTGATTTTGTCGTACGATATTTTTTTAAGGTAATGCGACAGCTCATAGAACTTCGCTTCATCTGCTTTTTCTGCCGGAAATAAATTTCGTCCCAGCAATTCTTTGTATGGAATTATAAACAATGCTATTAATGCAATGGTCAGTTTTATTTTTTTGACATCATGAAGGTCATTCATCTTTTTCAACGGCAGGAGGATGTTGTAAATGGCAATTCCGCCGGATAATGCAAGCCATGGATACAAGGGAAGGTCATACCAGAACAATTTGGTTCCGGCGGTTGAAATAATCAAAAATACCGAGGCACTGAGCAAAAGACTGTAAAGTGTTATTTGCTTCATCTCTTTGTTCCTGATGAAGGGTATCATAAACCAGCCAAGAAGGGCAGGCCATATCCAGAGCTTCATCCTTGTGTTGAGGAGATTTTCTGCATAATACCAGAAACCATGTTCATGTGCATCAAGTGGTACGAAATATCGTCCGCCAAATTCGTTTTCCCATACAGCACGAAGATAGCCCGGATTAAGTGCTTCCCGACCGAGGTAGAATGCAAGAACCGGAACAATAAGCAGCAGCGATGATCGAAGAAATTTGTAGCTTATGATTGCGCTTCGGCTTTCTTTTTGTAAAAGTAAATATGCCATAATGCCGGGCATGGTTAAAAAGGCCGCTGCACTTTTGGTAAGTATGGCAAGGGCCATAAAGAAAAAACCCCAATGCAGATGTTTGCTTTTCTGCTCTCTTGCCCAGATGAAAAACATGCATGCCGACAAAAATGACCACATCACCAACATAGCATCATAATCTGCTGTGCGTGCAGTATGGTCTCCCGCAAAACCTTCTGAGGTAAGCAGGATCAGGGCACTGCACATGGCGATAAATATGGAATCGGTTTTTCGCAAGGCAACATTAAACAGTATCAGAACGGTTCCCAGTCCTGCAAGCGCTGATGATAGTCTCACTGAAAATTCAGATAGCCCGAAAAATTTGATACATGCCGCCATACACCATGTAAAGAAGGGCGGTTTTGAGCTCCACATTTCCGGTTCGCCATGATAGGTGCTTACGATAAGGCGACCGCTCTCACTCATTTCTATGGCATTGATGATATTCCTGGCCTCATCGAAAACCCTGACAGGCAGTTCACCCAGACCGATGAACAATGGTGGAATTGCAAGGCCAAGTAACACCAAACATGGTATAACACTACGAGATGTTTTTGCTGCAATGAATACCCTGTTGAAGAAATTCCTGTTGATGTCTTCTTTTCTTGCCTTCATGTTGCCCGAAGATAGCGATTGCCTGCCATAGCAACTGTATGGCCGGGGATAATATCAGTAATTGTTTCCTTGCTATAATTGTCATCAATCTACTTGTCTTTTCTGTAATTGCCCGACAATGATTATTTCATTCTATAATTGGTTTTTAATAGGTGAACGATTAAAAGCAGAAATGAGTTTAGTGGTTCGCTCAAACCCACGCTTTTATAAATCCTTTTTTATAGGCAGCAAAACATGCTTATTTCCTTTATGCCTTTTACTAAGCTCAACATCAACGCATGTATGTACATGTCCATTCCACTTTCCACTTTAAAACTTTTAACTTTTTACTTCCAAGACATAATAAGACCCCGAGAGGTGAATTTTTTATGGACTAACGACAATACATCGAACAAAACCCCATAGTGTTGAAATATTCCTAGACTTTCGGGATAACAGAATAAAACCCGAGGGGTGACATATTTATTGACTAACAACAATACTATGAATAGAACCCCCATAGTGTTGAAATATTCCTAGACTTTCGCGATAACATAACAAAACCCGTAGGGGTGAAATATTTACAGACTAAAGACAATACACCGAACAAAACCCCATAGTGTTGAAATATTCCTAGACTTTCGGGATAACAGAATAAAACCCGAGGATGAAATATTTATGGACTAACGACAATACACCGAACAAAACCCCATCGTGTTGAAATATTCCTAGACTTTCGGGATAACAGAATAAAACCCGA
>JBIIMV010000014.1:0-11113 GCA_044337805.1 Bacteroidia bacterium | reverse complement strand
GTTCCGGAACTTAATGGGCCCTCTGCATCGGTATCGTTCAGAAGAATATTGCCACTCACTGATGTGTTCTCATTCGTTACAACACTTTCATTGTTGATCACTGGTGGCGTATTAACTCCATTCACGGTAATAAACAAGGTATCATTGCCACATACTCCATCATTGTCACAGACCTGCACAACAACAGTGTCAATGCCCTGAAAGCCTGTATTGGGTGTATAAGTAAATGCCCCAACCGACGAAAGAAGAATGCTGCCATTCGATGGTCCTGATAACGGACTCGTTCCGGAACTCAAAGGGCCCTCTGCATCGGTATCGTTCAGAAGAATATTGCCACTCACTGATGTGTTCTCATTTGTAACAACACTTTCATTGTTGATAGAAGGAAAATCATTTACGGGATTTATGGTGATGATAACCAAAGTAGTATCACAAAGTGCGGGTAATCCTCCATCACAGATAACAACACTGAAGGTGTCTATACCATTGAAATTAGGATTTGGTGTGTAAATAAATGTGCCATCAGGATTAATCGTCACCCCTCCATGTTGGGGTCCTGAAAAAGGCAAGGCGTTAATATCAAGAGAAGGACCATCAGTTGCATCATCATTAGCGAGCACAGATGACCCGTTTAAAATCTGATCTTCATCAATGATGAATGTATCATCGAAGCCGATAGGAGCACAATTCCCGGCCAGGATAACAACCGGATTACCCGGGAAGCTGGCCGTGCAACCACCTGAACTGGAAACGATAATTTGATACGTTCCCGGCGCAACACCATTGAAATTACTTTGAACTGAAAAGGTGGTGCCATTGTTGATGCTGAAATTGGATGCATTTGTAGCCAAAATCTGGATGCTTCCATCACTGGTGTTTCCGCAAGTCGCAGGACTAAAACTCACACTTGTGACAGATGGCACCACACAATCCGCATCCTGACAATCAATAAAACCGTCTCCATCATCATCAATCCCATTGTTACAGACTTCAGAGCCAAAGATATTTGCTTCTCGCCAGTCTCGCTCTGCGCTGCCGAAGCCTGCATTTGGAAAGCTGGTAGGAAGGTAGCCTGAATTAATACTGAACCCTGAAACCGGATCCCAAACATTATCCAGGCCATCCGCATCGCCATCAATACCCGAAAAGGTGAATGGCAGTTCCCCTGGATCAAGTGTCCCGTTGGCATTTAAATCATGTGCTTCCTGGGCGTCGCTGATACCATCATTATCAGAATCTGTATCGAGGTAATCGGGCAACCCTGCTGCCTCAGAATTCACAGGACTTAGTCCGTTTGCCCCAGGGCCAGAAATTCCATCGTAGGCATCATCTACTCCGTCGAAATCACTGTCAAGACCGGTGGGCGGAATAAACCCGGCTGTGGTTTGCGCTTCTATATTGTCAGGTATTCCGTCATTATCTGAATCAGTTTCACGGAAATCAGGAATCCCATCACCATCACTGTCGACCAAAGGCAATGTGGTAACACCGGAATTAGGTGCTGTTTCAGCAATATCAGGCATGCCATTGTTCCCGGTAAATCCGCCAATAATCCCATTTTGATAGGCAGCGGGCAAAATTCCGCCATTTGCCTCCTGGGCATCGAGTATGCCATCTCCATCCCCGTCAAGATCCATGGAGTTAATTACACCATCTCCGTCGATGTCCATAGCATTGCATACGCCTTTTGCATTGAGTACACAATAATTCGCATCGTGAAAGTTCGTAACACCATCATTGTCTGAATCTCTGTTGGGATCCAATCCTCCCGCACAATTGAAATTCACTGAACCGGGTCCGCATACTTCAACAAAGTCTTCTATCCCGTCATTGTCATCGTCACGATCCTGAATATCGTTTCTGTTATCGATATCACGATTAAAGCATCCGTTAGGATAAAGAAAATTTGCTGAAACAAACAAGTCATCTATACCAAATCGTCCGGTTCCCGCATTTCCCCTGTAATTGATGTAAACCCGACGAATACCGCTCACACCTTGAAAAACATGCTGGTAGAAAAGCGTACTATTGTTGCTGTTATCTATCAACACACTGTCATGCAGCGTTTGATTGCCGTTCAAATCAATGGTCAGGATTCGAAACCAACGGCTTTGCGGAATACTTCCTCCATACCACTGAAAGGAAAAGGCAAGGGAGTCATTTCCGGTCATCAAAAGATAGGGGGTCGCGATTCCGGATAATGAGGCTGCGCTTGCTCCATTGCCGCTGACGAAACTCTGTGTTCCGTTAATGGGAGCCACAATACCGATGCTATTGTTCCAACCCAGTATCCGCCAGCATTGACCTTGCATAATGGACCTGACATTGACATTGCCGTTTACAGGCTCGAAATTCTGCGATACCTGAGCCCTGCTGATAAGGCCGGGAATTATTAAAAGAAAAAATATGAGCCTTTTCATTTTCATCAGTTCATTTTATTGTCACATCATGATTCCCGCCAAAGATGCCGAGAGATAGGATGCTAGTGTTCCGCATAACAGGGCTTTAATGCCGAGCTTTGCAAGATCGCTTCTGCGGTCAGGACTCAACTCCCCGATTCCACCTACTTGTATGGCAATGGAACTGAAGTTGGCAAACCCACACAATGCAAAAGAAACAATGGTAAGTGCCTTGGGACTTATTGCGTTGGCCGCTATCATTTTTGAAAGATCTACGTAGGCCACAAATTCATTAATCACCATTTTGGTCCCCAACAGCCCGCCGGCCTGCCTGATTTCATCATAAGGAACTCCCATCACTAAGGCAAAAAAGGAAAATACAATTCCCAGAATTTGCTTGAGGGAAAGGGTCGCCACATCAATACCAATTGCATCCATCGATAATCCTGCTGAGGCAAGCCCCCTTCCAGCAAAGCCCAGTATCGCATCAATCATGGCGATAAGCGCGATAAATCCAATCAGCATGGCGATAACATTCAGTGATACCTTCAAACCATCACTGGCCCCGTGAGAGATGGCATCCATGAGATTTGCGTGTGACTTCTTTACGTCAAGGCTAACCTTTCCTTTGGTTGTGCTCTGCTCTGTCTCGGGATAAACAATCTTCGAAATAACCAATGCCCCGGGTGCCGCCATGAGACTAGCAGCTAAGAGGTAGGGAGCAGGCACTCCCATACTGATATACACCGCCATTACCCCTCCTGCAATACAGGCCATGCTGCCTGCCATACTGGCCAAAAGTTCCGACATGGTCATGGTGCTGATATATGGTTTTATCATGATCTGAGCTTCAACCTGACCCACAAAGGCGCTGGCAACATTGCTTATGGCCTCTGAGCCGCTAACACCCATAAGCCGGTGCACCACTCTGGCAACAAAACTAACCAGCCTTTGCATGAGCCCGATGTGGTAGGCAATGCTTACCAACACAGAAACAAAAATGATGGTGGGCATGATTTTAAAAATGAAGATGAAGCTGCTGCCGGCACCAAAAACCTGCTCCAGCTGGGTCTTACTAACCAGTATTCCAAAAACAAAATCGGCTCCTTTGTCACTAAACTCAAGAAGCCGCGTTATCACCTGACCAACTTTAGCAAAAATCAACTGCCCGGTTTCTGTCTTCAATATAAACAAGGCTAGCAAGGCCTGAAGCAATAATCCGGAAAAAACCAGCCGGTAATTGATGGCTTTCCGATTGTTCGATAACAGAAAAGCGGTAAATAAAATCACCGCTATACCCAGCAGACCGGTAAATCTCTCCATATTAGTTTCCTTCTCTTTTATTCATTTCATCCCTCAGCTTTGAGGCCTTCTCATAATCCTCCTCCTGAAGTGCCTCATCCAGCATGCGCTGTAAATCATCAAGGGAAAATCGTGAGAACTCTGTCGCAGCAGGTGCTTCTGAAACCTCCGCGGCCGCAGGCTCAAGCCTCCCGGGCTCATCCTCAAGTAAAATTCCGTAACTCGACAAAATGCTGTCGAAAGTGGAAATAGGACATTCAAACCTCAGTGCAAGTGCAATGGCATCTGAGGTGCGCGCATCAATTTCTTCCGTTAATCCATCCCGCTCAGCCACAAGCTTCGCGTAAAATACCCCCTCCACAATCTTGTAAATAACAACCTCCGTTATCTGAATGGAAAATGTTTCAGCGAAAGTTTTAAACAAATCGTGCGTCAGCGGCCGGCTGGGAGTCATGCTCTCAAGTTGAATGGCGATGGCCTGAGCCTCAAATCCTCCAATGATAATCGGAAGGCGTCTTTTGCCGCCTGCCTCGCCTAAAACTAGGGCGTAGGCCCCACTTTGGGTTTGGCTGTACGACAAAGCGATAATTTCTAGCTTTATCTTTTTCACCTGGGTTTTGGTAAAATAAAAAAGGGAGGCCTGATAAACCTCCCTCTAAAGATAGACAATTATATAAAGTCTAATGCTGGCTGGCCTTAAACTTTTTAACGGCCTCTAACAACTTGGGTAAAACCTCGAAAGCATCACCAACAATGCCGTAATCAGCAGATTTGAAGAATGGTGCTTCAGGGTCTTTGTTGATAACCACAATGGTCTTTGAGCCATTCACTCCGGCCAAATGTTGTATCGCTCCTGATATTCCTATTGCAAAATACAAATTGGGCCTGATGGCAAGTCCCGTCTGACCAACATGCTCATGATGTGGTCTCCATCCAATGTCGGCAACAGGTCGGCTACAGGCTGTTGCTGCACCCAGCTCTTTGGCAAGTGCTTCTACCATTCCCCAATTTTCAGGCCCTTTAAGACCGCGCCCGGCTGATACAACCGTCTCGGCTTCTGGTAATGAAAGCTCTCCTGAAACCACCTTGGTTTCCTTGATTTTTATTCTGCTGCCACCTGAACCAGATACAAATGACTCTGCTGCCACTGCTGTTCCTTCAAGCTTTACCTGAAAGGAATTAGGCAATAAGCTTATGACTTTTCTTGCAGTCTTTATCTCGTAAACCGCTGAGGCTTTTCCCGAAAAAACATTTCTGGTTACCCTGAATGCGCCTCCATCCGTATTCGGATAATCAATTGCACCGGGAACAAATCCTGCATGCAACCTCACCGCAACACGCGGGCCAACAGCTTTACCGCTCAGGTCATGGGAAAAGACCACCAGCTCAGCTCCTGCGTTTTCTGCGGCCTTGGCAACGGCAGCAGCCAACAAACCACTGTCATGAGATATTGAGGAGGCTCCTTCAAGAACCAATACCCGGGAGGCACCTGCCTTACCCAGGTCATCCAATGACACACCTGTTGAATCAGAGGCCATAAGTGCTGTCACACTTCCTCCACTCTTTGCTGCAATGGCAGCACCGTAATTCACTGCCTCCAGCGATGATTTACGAATCTTTCCCTTGGAAATTTCGGTGTAAATGAGAACGTTCATGAGTTTATTGTTAGAGAACTTTGGCCTCGTTATGTAGAAGATCGAGCAATTGCTCGGGATTTGCTGCGTCGATGTACTTGCAGGTAGTTCTGCCCTGTGCAAGGGCATACTCCTTTACTTCTGTCTGAGTTTCCACAGCGGCAGGAGCAATCACCTGCAAGGGCTTTGTTCGGGCAGCCATGATGCCACGCATGTTCGGTATGCGTGCTTCTGCCATACCCTTTGCAGCACTGATGACCAATGGCAAATCACACTCCACAACCCGTGTTCCGCCGTCTATATCTTGCTCTACAATGGCAGTATCTCCTTGCATATCCAGTTTGGTTGCCAATGAAATGAACGGAAGATCAAGCAGCTCTGCAAGCATGCCTCCCATGGAACTGCCGTTATAGTTAATGGTCTCCTTGCCGGCAAGGATAAGGTCATAAGCAGCTGATTTAACATGGGCCGCAATCTGAGCAGCCACATAATAGGTGTCTGCCGCATCGCCATCTATTCGTATTGCGTCATCTGCACCTATGGCAAGTGCCTTACGTATCACAGTCTCGGAATCTGCAGTTCCGACATGAATGATAGTCACCGTTCCGCCAAGGGTCTCCTTAAGCTCCAAGGCTCTAACTAAGGCGTACCATTCGTCGTATGGATTAACAATGAACTGAACATTGCTCTCATCAAAAAATTTGTTATTGTCTTTGAAGGCAATCTTTGTTGTGGTGTCGGGGGCTTTGCTGATGCAAACCAGAATTTTCATGTCCGATCTTTTTGGGAGCGTAAAATTAAGCCAATTTATTGAAGGCACAATTGGTATTTTGGAACACCGTCGAATCTCTTTTGTTCTGCCTTAACGGGTTTCGGTCCCGATTATCGGAACCTTTAGGGCTGAGATTGGATCTTTGCACGGATTATCGGACAGAACACTTATTTTTGCCGCTCAAGTTTAGAAAAAGATTCAATGAGAAGTATACAATTCCGTGAAGCTCTGAGAGAGGCCCTCTCAGAAGAAATGAGAAGAGACCCCAATGTGATGCTCATGGGTGAAGAGGTTGCCGAATACAATGGTGCCTACAAGGTTAGCCAGGGTATGCTGGAGGAATTCGGCCCTAAACGTGTGGTTGATACCCCCATCGCTGAACTTGGTTTCGCAGGTATCGGGGTTGGTGCCGCCATGAATGGGCTTCGTCCGGTCATCGAATTCATGACTTTCAACTTCTCCCTGGTAGCCATCGACCAGGTTATCAACTCTGCTGCCAAAATGATGAGTATGTCGGGTGGGCAATTCACGGTTCCTATTGTTTTCCGAGGCCCAACTGCATCTGCAGGTATGCTCAGTTCTCAGCACTCTCAGGCGTTCGAAAACTGGTACGCTAACTGCCCGGGGCTCAAAGTGATTGTGCCCGGGAACCCATACGACGCGAAAGGTTTGCTCAAAAGTGCTATCAGAGACAATGACCCGGTCATCTTCATGGAAAGTGAACAAATGTATGGAGACAAAGGCGAGGTTCCTGAAGAAGAATACCTTATTCCAATCGGAAAGGCAGATATCAAAAGAACAGGATCTGACGTTACTATTGTCTCTTTTGGAAAAATTATCAAACAGGTCTATGCAGCTGCTGATGAGCTCCAAAAAGATGGCATTTCATGCGAAATTGTTGACCTTAGAACCGTAAGACCTATCGATTACGCCTGCATCATCCAGTCGGTAAAAAAAACCAACAGGCTGGTGGTGGTGGAAGAAGCATGGCCCCTGGCTGCTATTTCCTCTGAAATTGCCTACAAAGTGCAGAAAGATGCTTTCGACCACCTCGATGCACCGGTTCTCAGAGTAAACTCCGCCGACGTGCCACTTCCCTACGCGCCTACCCTCATTGATGCAGCGCTGCCTAACCCGGCAAAAGTGATTGCCGCCGTTAAGTCGGTCCTCTACAAAAACTAAAAAAACTCATTCGTTTTTTTTAACAGGGGCTTGCATTGCAGGCCCCTTTCTATTTGTTTAACTTTGTAGAGGCATGAGCAGTTCCGGACAAGCATATCATTTACTGATTGGCAAAATTGATGCTTTCATCAGGAAATACTATAAAAACAAATTGATAAGAGGCACCCTCTATGCCTCTGGTATCATTCTTTCATTCTACCTGACGCTGGTATTCTCTGAATATCTTGGCGAATTCGGCACCACCACCAGAACCATTTTATTCTACAGCTTCCTGTTGTCTCTTTTGGTTGTTGCTTACAAGTTTATCATTACGCCGGCGGCAGGACTTTATCGCCTCGGACGCATCATTACGCATGAAGAAGCGGCAGCCATAATAGGCAAGCACTTCTCAGATGTTAACGATAAACTTTTGAATGTACTCCAACTGCATCATCAACAAAAAGAAGTCGATACAGCTGCCACCGCCCTGCTCCAAGCCGCAATATTGCAGAAAACAGAAGAACTCAAACCACTGCCATTCGCAGCGGCAATCGACCTCAGGCAAAATAAAAAATACATTAAATACGCCGCACTTCCGGCAATGCTGATGCTGGTGATGCTGCTCGCAGCTCCAAATATCATCACCGGTCCAACCAAAAGATTGGTTGCCTACAACACCTATTTCGAAAAAGAGGCTCCTTTCCGCTTCGTAATCACCAACAAAGAACTCAAAGCCGGTCAACATGAAGATTTTACTCTCGAAGTTCAAACCATAGGCACCGTGATTCCGGGTGAGGTTATGGTGGAGTCAGGCTCACTCAGCATGAGAATGTCATCAGAAGGGAAAAATAAATTCATTTACACCTTCAGAAACCTTCAGAAAGACCTTTCCTTCAGGCTTTCGGGAGGAGGCTTCAGTTCTTCCGAATATCAACTAATCGTCCTGCCCAAGCCCAAAATCCTCAATTTCTCAGCGGAACTGCGGTACCCTGCTTACCTCAAACAGAAAAATGAAATACTCAGAAATACCGGCGACTTGTCGGTACCTGCCGGAACAAAAATCATCTGGACCTTTCAAACCAGCGAAACAGAACAATTGTGTTTCAGAATAAACGATAGCACAAGAATGCTTTTGCCCGATGCGGGAAATACCTTTACCACCTCTGCATGGTTGATGCGTAACAGCACCTATAGCGTATTGTCGCGCAACAGTCTTATTTCCTCCACAGATACACTCTCCTTCAACATCCAGGTACTGCCCGACCAGTATCCCACGATTAAAGCCGAGACAACCAGGGATTCTGCCTCCATGAAAGTCCTCTATTTCTCAGGTGAAATCTCTGATGATCATGGTTTCCATTCGCTTTTCTTTGTGTACAGAAACAAAAAACATCTGGAAATAGCCTCCACTGCAGCTAACAACAACGCTTCCGAAAAAAGAATTCCGGTGCCATTCTCCGCTGATATCAGCCCTCAGCGCTTTTATTTCGTCTGGGACCTTAACGAAACAGGGGCATTACTGGGCGATGAATTTGAATATTTCTTTGAAGTACGCGACAATGATGCCGTGCAGGGTTACAAACTCAGTAGAACCGATGTGCTGCGTTATGAACTTCCCAACAAAAAGGAACTTGACAAGCTTAACGAAAAATCGACTGAAAAAATCAAAGACCAGCTGAAATCCGGACTTGAAAAAGCAAGGGATATTCAGAAGCAGGTAGCAGACCTCAACCGTAAAATGTTAGAGAAAAAAGACCTGAACTGGGAAGACAAAAAAAAGTTGAAAGAATTGGTAAAAGAACAAAAGGAACTTCAGAACGAACTTGAACAGTTACAAAAAGAATATCGTGAGAAAAATGCCCGTAACCAGGAACTAAAGCCCGAGGAAAATCAGGTTCTGGAGAAGCAGGAACAGCTTGAAAAACTCATGCAGGAAATGCTCAGCCCCGAGATGAAGGAAAAGATGAAGGAACTTGAAAAATTGCTCGAGGAAATGAACAAAGACAAAACGCAGGATGCGCTCGAAAAAATGAAGCTTGATTCAAAGGAATTAGAAAAAGAACTCGACCGTACGCTGGAGATTTTTAAACAGATGGAAGTCGAACAAAAAATGGAAAAAGCCATCGAAGACTTACGAGAACTGGCCAAAAAAGAAGAAGCCCTCTCTCAGCAAACTGAACAATCCAAAGAAGATCAACGCGAGCTGCAGCAAAAGCAGGATGAGTTAAACAAAGAATTTGAAGAACTGAAAAATGACCTTCAGGACCTCGAAAAGAAAAACAACGAACTCGAGTCTCCCAACGACCTGGGCCAGGATAAACAGGATCAGGAAGAGATATCTGAAGAAATGAAAAACAGCGCGCGTGAGCTAAACAAAAAACAAAATAAGAAAGCCTCAAAATCTCAGAAAAGCGCCTCAGACAAAATGAAAAAAATGTCTGATAAAATGGAAAAAGCCATGGAAGAGCAAATGCAGGAAGGTGAAGACGTAAAAGCATTGCGCGATATTCTGGAAAACCTGCTCTCGGTTTCCTTCGATCAGGAGGCACTTATGAATGAAGCCCAGTCCTTAAATAAAAGCAACCCACGCTACCTGCAGCTTGTTCAGCAACAGAAAAAACTACAGGATGATTCTAAAATGATCGAAGACTCCCTGTTTGCGCTCAGCAAAAGACAGCCAAAAATATCCTCGGTTGTGAACAAGGAAATTGCCGAGATTAATATGAATATGGAGAAATCCATCAAATACATGGTTGACCGAAAAACGGATGACGCAGCCTCTCGTCAACAGTCTGTCATGACCGGTGTTAACAACCTCGCTCTTATGTTGAGTGAATCTCTTCAGCAAATGATGCAGCAACAGCAGCAGCAAAAAGAAAGTTCCAAATCAAAGCCCGGAAGCGGAAGCTGCAATAAACCCGGCGGACAGGGTAAACCAAAAAAGCAGAAATCTCTTGCCCAGATGCGCTCCATGCAGCAGCAAATAAATGAACAGATTGCCAAACTAAAAGATCAGATGGCAAAACAGCAGGGAAAAGAAGGCAATAAACCCAAACCGGGCGGCAAACAACAAAACAGCAAAAACGGGCAGGGAGGTCAGAACGCGTCCGACAATGTTAATGAACAGTTGGCAAGACTGGCCGCCCAGCAGGAGGCTCTGAGAAGGGAAATGCAAAAAGCTGCCGAAAAATTCAGCAAAGACGGCAAGGGTGGAAATGGCCAAATGCAGAAACTGGCCGAGAAAATGGAGAAAACTGAAACCGAACTGGTTAACAAAATAATTTCCGAAGAAACTCTCAGGCGACAGCAGGAAATCCTAACACGTCTGCTTGAGGCTGAAAAAGCAGAGAGGGAACAGGATATGGATCAAAAAAGAGAGTCCAAAGAAGGAATTTTCGAAAAAAAACGTAACCCTGAGCAATTTTTGGAGTACAAAGCCTTGAAACAGCGCGAGGCTGAATTGCTGAAAACTGTGCCTCCGGATTTAAAACCCTGGTACAAACAGAAAGTTAACCGCTATTTCAATCAAACCACTTCAACTCCGTAATATGGTTGTGATGCCTACTTCAAAAATCCGCTTCTCCTCTGCCTATGAAAGCCTTTCTCAGGTAGAAAAAATGGTAGAGGAAGTATGTGACGAAAATCACATTAGTGAAGACAACTATGGTAACATCCTCGTTGCAGTCACTGAAGCAGTGAATAATGCTATTCAGCACGGAAACAAGTTCGACCCCACCAAAGAAATTGAAGTTGAATACGAAAAACGCAACCTTGAACTCGTCTTCCGCATCACCGATCAAGGCCTGGGATTCGACTATACCAGTATTCCGGACCCAACCGACCCT
>JBIIMV010000344.1:0-2850 GCA_044337805.1 Bacteroidia bacterium | reverse complement strand
GGCAAGTAATACATAGTGAAACTCGAAAAACAATGGACTCCAGAGAACATTCAGCAAAAGGCTGAGCATCAAAAAAATCATATTTCGGGCATTTTTTTCAGAGAACAAATCGGCAAGATAAATTGAAAAAAAGACCATAATCAGCGACCAGGCAAGACCAAAAACCCACCCGGGAGGCTCCCAGGGCGCCCTATTCAGGCTTTTGTACCATTCATCGTTTTGAAGAGCCTCATTGGTAAAGAGAGAACCCAGCGCAAGCATGCCAAAATTCAAAAACATGAACCAAATTATTCTGGTAGGGTAAGACATCTTGTGAACATCTATCTTAATTTTAGGATTACCTGACCCCTTAATTTGAGGAACAGGTGTAACTTGTTTTAACGGCATATAAGAAATGAATGCCAAGGTAAGGATTTATCTCAACGATAAATCGACCTAGACATTAAATCTAAAATGCATCACATCCCCATCCAGAACGACGTATTCCTTTCCCTCCACCGACATTTTACCATGTTCACGGCAGGCAGATTCAGATCCATATTTCACGTAATCCTCGTAGTGAATCACCTCCGCACGTATGAATCCCTTCTCAAAATCTGTATGAATAACCCCTGCGGCCTGGGGTGCAGTATCGCCCTTGTGAATGGTCCATGCTCTCACCTCTTTCACTCCGGCGGTGAAATAAGTCTGCAAATTGAGTAAGCGGTACGCGTATTTTATCAGTTTGTTTACCCCGGGTTCATTGAGTCCGATTTCGGCCAGAAATGCCTGTCTGTCTTCGTAGGTTTCCAGTGCAGCAATCTCTGCCTCCATGGCTGCTGTTATCAGAATAATTTCAGCATCTTCATCTTTCACGGCCTCCCTTACCTGCTCTACATATTTGTTCCCGGTGTTAACCGAAGCTTCATCAACATTACAGACATACAAAACAGGCTTTTCAGTAAGCAGGTGTAAGTCAGACACAAACCTGCGATCTTCAGGACTTAATGGCGCACTGCGGGCAGACTTGCCCTGTTCCAGATGAGTTTTGTAAGTCATCAGAACATCATAAGTGCGCTTTGCATCTTTGTCGCCGCCTGTTTTAGCCTGTTTCTCAACTTTAGGAATTCTCTTTTCAACACTCTCAAGGTCTTTCAGCTGAAGCTCCATATCAATGGTTTCCTTATCGCGAACAGGGTTTACCTGTCCGTCGACATGCACCACATTGGGGTCATCAAAGCACCTTAGAACATGCAAAATAGCATCAGTCTCCCTGATGTTCGCAAGAAACTGGTTGCCCAGCCCTTCCCCTTTAGAGGCCCCTTTCACCAATCCGGCGATATCCACAATTTCAATCGTTGTAGGCACGACTTTTTCAGGTTTTACAAAATCAGCAAGCCTGGTGAGCCTTTCATCAGGAACGGTGATCACCCCCACATTGGGTTCAATGGTGCAAAAAGGAAAGTTCGCGGCCTGAGCCTTTGCGTTTGAGAGACAGTTGAAGAGGGTTGACTTACCCACATTGGGCAAACCCACTATACCACATTGTAATGCCATAAGAGGTTGCGAATTTAGGTTTTTGATTGATGAAAAGGGGGCACACCTTCACGCATCGGGCGGATTTTTTATCAGTTTAAAAATCATTAGGTCTTCAAATTTTGTCCGTCAACAGTCCGAAATACAAAAAAAATGGTGCTGCTGCCTTTCCACAACAACCTTGTTGAAATTATTTAAAGAAAAATTTCAAACCCACTTGAGGCATCGGTTTACATTTGGAAGATGAAAACAGGTATTCTTCCACTGTTCGTTTCCACCCCGAAGCTTTCCGCTAAGGCCCGGAACCGGACCATCGGTGATCCTGTATACACCCGCATTTCCCCGGGTTGTAAGCAGGGCATTCCTGACGTTTACGCAAGCTTACCATTTTCACTACCACCAATATTTTGAAAACCACTATGGCCAATATTAAAGAACTTGAAAACATTTGCAAGCAGGTACGACGCGATATTGTGCGCATGGTGCATGGAGCAAAATCAGGACATCCTGGCGGATCGCTGGGCTGCGTTGAATTCATGGTAAGTCTTTACTTCGACCAGATGGCGCACCACCCCAAGCCCTTCAATATGAATGGTGAAGGACAGGATTTGTTTTTCCTTTCCAACGGTCACATATCGCCCCTGTTCTATTCTGTATTGTCGCGTTCAGGTTATTTCAGTGTTGAAGAGCTTAAAACCTTCAGACAGATAAATTCCAGGCTGCAAGGACACCCCACCACCCACGAAGGTTTACCGGGAGTGCGCGTTGCCTCGGGCAGTCTGGGGCAAGGATTGTCAGTTGCCGTTGGCGCCTCACTGGCAAAAAAGCTAAACAAAGATGAAAAGCTGGTCTATGTGCTTTGCGGAGACGGAGAAATTCAGGAAGGACAAATTTGGGAGGCCGCCATGTATGCCGGGTCGAAAGGCGTTGACAACCTGATTGCCACCATTGACCACAACGGACAGCAGATTGATGGGAGCACAGAACAGGTAATGCCCCTTGGCGACATAGCAGCAAAGTTCGCAGCTTTTGGCTGGCAGACACATATTCTGAAAAACGGAAACAATCTTGAAGAAACAACAGGCGTTTTGCGGGAGGCCAAAAGTGCCTGCGGGAAAGGAAAACCACAACTTATTGTGATGCATACCGAGATGGGCATGGGAGTTGATTACATGATGGGGACCCACAAGTGGCACGGCGTTGCCCCCAATGACGAACAACTGCAGAAGGCGCTAGCCCAGCTGCCGGAGACCCTTGGCGACTATTAACCTTTCTGTGCAGACATTCAATAAGTATCCATCAGGGCGTTGCATATTTTCAGTAGTTTTTACAAAT
>JBIIMV010000013.1:0-11147 GCA_044337805.1 Bacteroidia bacterium | reverse complement strand
ACCTGGCAGGTGAATCAGGGGCCGGTATACAATCCTGCTGCCTATGTGGCCAGATACCCCATGGGCATCATTTATAATCCGCCCGCGAATACGAATGCAGACAGCGCATATTTTTCATATCAGGCCTCAGGCTTAGCCACCGGCACATGGAGTGGCATTATTTCCGGCGCATCAAGAATCGGAAATGTTTCGGCTCCGGTTCAAATTGAGGAACCGTATGCCTCTCTCAATCGCACCTCAGATATTGGTTCTAATCTGGAATCAGACGGAAATGGCATCACCTGGAGTTTAATGAGCACCCAGACCTCAGATACCTCAGGTACTTTTTATTCAGACAGTCTTGTTGTTCGAAAAGGGGTTTTTAATAACACACTTAAAAGACATGTGTATACCGAAACCATTCTGCCTTTCCAGGTGATCAGAGCAGGTACAACCCCCATCTTTTCAAACCTTAGTCTGAATGTCGCCTTTTCGGAGGATGGACAAACAGGATACCTCGTGGCAGGTGCATGTGCAGACTTGTCGTTCTCTCCTGATTCCTTGCCTTATTGGAACATCTGGAAAACGACGAATGGCGGAGCAAGCTGGTCGGCACAGCCTTTCAAAATTTCTGCTGATATCAATGCTTTGCTTGGAGACACCGGTACTAAATACATGGAAAGTACCTTCCTCTCAGGCTCTGATGCAGTGGTCGATAAAAACGGGAAACTGCACATTATTTCCAGTGCCTGCATCAGTGCCGGACCATTGGCGGCATTCCAGACCGGAGCGATAATCTCTATCATCACCGATGGAGCAGGTTCGCATCAAAAAGAGTTCTTAGCAGCGCCATCGATCTTTTACGGTGATTATGAATACGGACTCTTTACTCAAGAAGGAACACGTGCCCAGCTTGCCATGAACCCGGCCAGAGATAAAATTTATTATTGCTGGTTTGAAACCACCGACTCTTCGTCTTTCGGTAACGTCAATCCTGATCTGTTCATGAAAAGTTTTGATGTGGATGCCGTTCAATGGAGCAGCGTATCAAATCTATCAGGCAGCACTTCCTTTGCCGGAGCCATGCACATGGCAAGTGTCGCCAAATTCACGGGCACCTGTGGTTCAGGCGATAAAATTATGGTGGCTGCAGCAGAGCAAATCCTGAATGGATCTTCACCCATAAATTATAAATTTTGCAACTTCTGCTGTTATGCAGCTCCTCTGGCTGCATTTAATGCAAACACGCTGAACATCAGCGCAGGTCAATCTGTCAATTTCTTTGATCTGTCAACAAACAATCCTACGAGCTGGCAATGGACTTTCACCGGTGCGGTGCAAACAAATTCCTCTCAGCAAAATCCTTCAGGTATAGTATACAACACCCCTGGTTGTTATGCGGTAACGCTTACCGCCAGCAATCCTGCAGGCTCAGATACACGTACCCAGGTTTGTTATATTCAGGTGAATCCTGCCGCAGGTGGTCCGGTGATTTCGCCCGCAGGTCCAATCAATCTTTGTCCGGGAAATAGTGTTGTTCTCACAAGCAGTCCGGGAAATTCCTACTTATGGAACACAGGTGCCACCACTCAAAGCATTACGGTGACGCAAAGCGGAAGTTATTTTGTTACGGTAACAGACTCTTCGGGTTCGCAAAATTCTGCACCGGTCATTGTAAATTTGGTTAATATTCCATTCCCTACTTTCAGCATCAGCAACAACAATGTTTTTGGCCCTCCCTTCCCTGTGCAATTTTTCAATACTACACCCGGCGCTTCCGGTTTTACTTTCCTTTGGAATTTTGGCGACGGTGGTAGCAGTACCTCCGGCTCATCGGTAGTAAATTACACTTATTCAGCTCCGGGAACGTATCCGGTCTCCCTCACCATCACTGATTCTTCAGGATGTTCTGTCACAAACTCTCAGCCGGGAAATCCTGCACAAACGGTTTATTGCAGCCTTGCAGGATTATGTTCGCCACCGGCAGTAATAAACATAACAAACAACGGTTCCTCATCTTACTCCTTCGACTGGGCGGATGTTCCTGCTGCCACTGCAGGGTATCGTGTGCGTTACAAGTTGAATACAGAACCCAGCAGTGTATCTACCTGGGCGAATCCTTTGCTGACTTTTGTTTCTCAAATAAGTCTCAGCGGACTAGTCTCTGCATCCGATTATGAGATACAGGTTGCATCTGATTGCGACACCAGCGGACAAAGCGCTTTTTCCACTTCTTTATTCTTCTCTACCAATTGCTCCAATACTGATTGTCCCGTAGGTGCCATTCAGGAAAATGAAACATGCGGTAGCAATGTGAATGGCGGTTGTACCATGGCAACACCGGCGTTCCAGTCTATTAACTGTGGTGATAAAATTTGTGGAACAGCCTGGGCGGTGAACAACTCCAGCGATTCAGACTGGTTTGTGTTTACATTGACACAATCTTCGAATATCACCTGGTCTGTTCAGTCAGACTTTCCTGCGGCGATTGCCGTCTTTAATGCAGCCCCCGGATGTACCCTTAATGTACCCATCGATACGGCAAGGATTTCTTCATCATGTGGCCTGGCGAACATTAACCTCTCCTTGCAGCCGGGTACTTATTGGGCATATATTTCTCCAACTGCGACAAATGGATACCCATGTATTGGTGGTCGAAATCGTTATGTGGCTGAACTTACCTGTAGCGCTACTGTGAATCCTCCGATTGCTGCATTCACGGCCTCTGCAACGTCTGTTCAACCGGGGCAAAGCATTGATTTCCTCGATCAGTCATCCAATGCGCCAAGTTTCTGGACATGGTCATTCCCCGGGGCAAATCCATCCTCTTCTACAGCACAGAATCCGGGAGGTATTGTTTACAACAATCCGGGTTGCTATCCCGTTTCTCTCACTGTAACAAACGCTGCAGGAACAGATTCTGTTACCAGCCTTTGCTATATCTCCGTTGCATTGCCAGGCGCACCTGTAATCACTGCAAACGGACCTCTCACATTCTGTCAGGGCAGCTCGGTAACACTCAGCTCCAGTGTCGCATCAGGCAATATCTGGAACACGGGAGATACCACGCAAAGTATCGTTGTTGACACCTCCGGGTTTTATACAGTGTCTGTCAATGACACTTCCGGTCTCATCAGCAGCGCACCCGTGCTTGTGACAGTGATTCCATCGGTAACATTCTCAGGTATACTGCAAATATCTTCTGATACCGTATGTGCAGGGAGTCCGGTAGTATTCTCCCTTAACAACCTCAGCGGTCAAGGTAGCAATCCTGCCTTCGAGTGGTATCTCAATGGAGGTTTTTATCAGTCCGGAGGAACTACCCTTACCCTGGCCAATCCTTCCAATAACGATAATGTTGTTTGTCTGATGACCAGCAATGCAGTCTGCGCCAGTCCATTGAATATTGTTACCGATACCATTTCTGTCGGAGTAATCACTGCCCCCATACCACAGTATTCTATACAAAACAATAGCCTTACTGCGGTTCCGCTTACGGCCACCTTTCAGAACAACACAAGCAATGCGGCTCAATATGATTTCATCTGGAACTTTGGCGACGGAGTTATTTCCCAAAACAACGCGTCGACTGTCAATTACACGTATCAGGGTAATGGAACTTATTCCACCGGCTTAACGGCCCAGCATCAAACGTATGGGTGTTCCTCAACGACTTACGATCCAATGAACACCCAGCACACGGTCACATGCAATGCTCCGGGCGCATCGGGTTGCGGATTTAACGTGAGCACGCAACCTTCAGGACTCGTAAATGGATGTCAGGGAGGTATGTTAACTATTTCAGTAGGTACAGTTCCGGCAGGCGCCATTTTGCAATGGAGAAGAAATGGTATTCCGCTTGGAGGAGAAATTTACTCCACCCTCACCGTCATGGTTTCCGGATTCTACTCCATCAGTGTAACCGATACCAACGGTTGCACAGTGTTATCGTCTCCGGTTCAAATCAACTTTAATCAAAATCCGGTTCAGCCACCTGTTATTTCTGTACAGAACAACAATGGATCTTGCGGGACTGTGAATGCCACACTCACCGCAACAGGAGCTTTCGCTTCTTATTTATGGAGCAATGGAGCCGCGGGCAACAGCATCACTGTTACTACCCCCGGCTCCTATTATGTGACAGGGCAAGGCAGCTTAGGCTGTGATGCCGTTTCTGCAAGCGTTGATGTAAGCACTTCAGTGGTAAATACGCCTGAGATATGCATGGTAACTGCGGATGCGGTCAGCAACCATCATGTTGTAGTTTGGGAAAAACCCATTACGACCAACATAGACTCTTTCTATATTTATAAAGAAATCCCTTATAACAGCGGGACCTATCAGCGAATTGCATCCGTTGATTACGCCGATCTCAGTGAGTTTGAGGATGTAAATTCTGATCTGGCCATCTCACCCGACCGTTATCGCATTTCAGTGCTCGACAACTGCGGAGGAGAAAGTGCACCTTCTGCTTATGTACGATCCATTCATCTTCAGGTAAGTCCGGGTGTGGGAGTATCCAGGGTGCTCAGCTGGAGTGCCTATCAGGGGCAACAACAAAATATTTCCTATTACCTGATTTACTCCGGCTCAAGTGCAAGCAATCTTGGTTTGCTTGATTCCGTCGCAGCGCCCATGGGATATTATGTTGACAATAACCCTGTTGCAGGCCCGGGCACCAGTTACCGCGTGGAATCAAGGCTTTCGTCATCCTGTGAAAGTTCGCGCGTATTGCGCGACCGTACCATTTCAAACATCGGTGTGAATGAATTAAATCCCTCAGGGATTATGGATAAAACCCCGATTGACTTGCAAGTATCATTGATGCCAAATCCCAACCATGGCAGCTTTGAAGTGCTTGTAAACAGTCCCGCAGGAGAGATGCTGACCTGGTCACTGATGGATATTTCCGGAAGAATTATTCAGCAACAAAACACCCGTCAAAACCGCTGGATGGTTCATCAGGAACTTGCTCAAGGCATGTATTTGATACAAGTAAACAACGCCTATGGCAAAGCAGTGAAAAAATTCGTGGTTGAATAAGATTGCCATTCATTCTTCACAAGGCCGACAAAAATTTTTGTCGGCCTTTTTTTGTTTGAGATTTTTCGGGTCAAACGGCAATAGACATTATTTAAAACTCATTAGCTTTATGTTTATGAATCTTGTCAGCATCAACACCTATCTCGCAAAAAAATGCAGCCTCAGGAAAGTGTCTTTTATTCTCTTGTGGTGGTGCTTATCCGGTATTTCCTACACCTCCGCGGCACAACAATGGATAGTTAAAAAGTATGAATACGACAGCTTGTTGAACATGGCATACGGTGAAGCCGAGAACTTCCTCGGACAAACAGATTCACTTCGTTTTGATTTGTATTTGCCCCGCTGCAATGATCCGTCACAAATTTCCAGACGCCCGTTAATATTATTTATTCATGGAGGCGCATTTCTTGCCGGAAGTAAGGAAGACGTTTCCATCACCGACTTTTGTAAGCAGTTTGCAAGAAGAGGATATGTTACTGCCTCAATGAATTATCGTCTTGGTTTTGTTACTGATGATCAGTCGTGGTCTTGCAACTATCCCAACTACTCATGCATATTCGCGGCCGATACAGCCGAATGGTACAGAGCATGGTATCGTGGGGTGCAGGATGCAAAGGGTTGTCTGCGCTATCTTATGAACAGAAGTGCCCTTTACAGAATTGATACGGCAAATGTTTTTTTGGGTGGTGAAAGCGCAGGGGCCTTCCTCGCGCTGGGTGCAGGATTGTTAGACGATCCGGTCGAGCGTCCCGTACAAACCTTTGCCTTAAATCCTCTACTGCCACCAAACGGCGCAGCCGCCAATTGTCCCTTTTACTCCTCCGGCTCCTTTCCCCTTTCTGCCGTTGCGCGACCCGACCTTGGAGATATTGATGGCAACATCGAACCCACTCAGGTTTCCTTCAAGATAAAGGGCATTGTCAATATTTATGGTGCGATGTTTCAAGACCTGCTGCAAGTTTCAGGCACACCTTTCAGGCCATCGATTTATTCTTTTCATCAACCCTGCGACATCGTGGTACCCATAGACTCCGGACGTATCTACGAAGGACTCTCCTGGTGCATGACCAATGGCTATGGCTGTTTTGGAATAGCGAATACACCGATGGTCTACGGAAGCCGGGCCTTCAGCAATTTGAATATTCAAAACAATTATGGTTACTCCATAGAGAACCACTTCTCACAAACTAACTTCCCTTACAATTTCTTTTTCGGAGCCGGTAGCTGTGCCGACCAGGTAAACAATCCCTGCCATGCTATCGATAACAGAAATTTACGTGAGACAGAAATAGCGAATTTCCTTGCGCCTTTGGTGAGTACATTTCCTGTTTGTGATACCCTGTTGTTGTCTGAGAATACTTTACATGGCGAAGCAGCGTACACTGCCTTTCCAAATCCTGTCAACGACATATTGATGATTTCCTGCTCTTCACAAAATAACGCGAAGATTAAAGTGTTTGATATCTATGGTCGGGAATTGATCCTGCCTGTAAAAATTTACGACAATCAGATTCAGATAGACATGGGCAGGCAAGCTTCAGGAGTGTATATTTTGCAGACCTGCATACCCGGAAAAAGAATCCTTACTGAGAGAGTTGTGAAACGGTAATCGCTCAAATTCAGGGAGTATTAAAGTACCGGAGCCTCCTTTTAGAGATTCAAATTCCTTATTTTTACCAAATGAAAAAATCACTTTTTCTCTACTTCGTGCTTTGCACCTGCTCCTTGTTTGCACAAACCTATTCACCTGACTTTTTAGACGGACGCATCATGTTTCGTCTTCGTGGTGATGTAAGCGTTTTTTATCCTGCTCAGAAAGATCCCAATCATTATGCCCTGCCGCTCGCCCCGGCAAATTATCCCCAACTTCAACAGGCCTTTAGCGGGTTTACCATCACCGGACTGGAAAAGCCAAGCTTCTACACAGGCAAAAAAGAGCTGCAGGATATTTTCAGGGTGTACTTTTCAGATTTCTCAAGAATTGATGAACTTATGGAGCGCCTGAGACAAATTCCGGGAGTTGAGTTCGCAGAGAAAGAACCGATTTACCGAACCGATTTTGTGCCCAACGATACTTACCATTCAGGAAATAATAAGTGGTATCACAATGTGGTGGGTTCTGAAGCAGCATGGGATTTTACTCAGGGAAGCAACAACATCAAAATTGCGATTGTCGATAATGCGGTGTTTTCAAACCATGCCGATCTCACCACATATCTTCAGCGTGATGTGGCAGATAACGACAACGATGCAACGCCGCCACTAACTGCATCACAGGATATGGCCTGGTCGCATGGCACACATTGTGCCGGACTTGCCACTGCCGATATCAATAACAATACAGGCATTGCCTCCCTTGGTGCAAATGTTGAACTTATAGGAGTTAAAGCAACACCAAACTCAGCATCCAGCTCCAATACAGTTTGGTATTCATACGAAGGTGTTCAGTGGGCCTGCGCAAATGGTGCTCAGGTTGTGAGCATGTCTTTCGGTGGCACCACCTCTTCTTCTGCTTTTCAGGCTTTGATCAATGCATATCCCAATGTGGTGTTCTTTGCTGCTGCGGGTAACTCGGCATCCACAACTTTGAATTATCCCGGAGCCTACAACAACGTTATCTGTGTGGGTTCGATAGATAACAACAGCACCCGCTCCAGTTTCTCGAATTACAATGGAGCAACACCATATGTTGATATTGCTGCTCCAGGAGGTTACTCCTTCGGCGGACTCTTCAGCACGGTGTATACCTCAGGCGGTAACGGATACGATCAGATGGGCGGAACATCTATGGCAACACCATTTGCAGCCGGACTGGCAGGGTTGATATTAAGTATAAATCCCACGCTTACACCTGCACAAGTAGAGAACTGTATTGAGAGTACCGGTGCCAACATCAATCAGGCTATTGGCCCGCGAATCAATGCGCCGGCGGCGGTGCAGTGTGCGCTTGCCACTCTGAACGGCAACCCAATTCCCTATTTTAGCGGCAATCCATTAAGCATCATCGAAGGTGGCTTTGTAAGTTTTAATAACCTTTCGGTAGATGGAGGCAATCCTATTTCTTCTTATAGCTGGAGTTTTCCGGGCGGAACACCTTCTACTTTTAACGGACAAACCCCTCCGCAGATTCAGTACAACGCTGCCGGCACTTACAGCGTTTCACTCTCTGTAACCAACTCACAGAGCACTCAAACCTACACCGCCAACAATTACGTTAACGTTTCCATTCTCCCATACGGGGAATGGATTGTACAAAATTCAGGATTTACCACCGCAAGCAGAGGCATCAATCACATCTCCATCGTAGATCAGAACACCGTCTGGGCAACTGCATACGACGGAACAGCCGCCGCAGCCAATGTGCAGCAATTCACGAAAACCACCAATGGCGGTACTACATGGACTCCCGGAAACATCAACATTGGAAACGCCAATCTGGGTATTTCCATGATACATGCTTTCAGCGCCAACCGTGCATGGCTCGCGGCATATCCGAGTGCTGCCGGACAAACAGGAGGCATATGGATAACCAACAATGGCGGCAATACCTGGACAAGGCAAAACACAGCTACCTTCAACAATGCTGCTTCCTTCACCAATACCGTCCACTTCTGGGGTCAGGACACTGGTCTTTGTATGGGTGACCCTATAAACGGTGAGTTTGAAATTTATACCACCGTAAACGGAGGTACAAACTGGACCATCGTGCCAGGAGCCAATATCCCCAATCCTCAGACCAATGAATTTGGGTATGTCAGACAGATGGAAGTGGTGGGCACCCATGTATGGTTCGGTACCAGCACGGGTAGAATTTATTACTCTGCGAACAGAGGCCTTAACTGGTCTGTTTACACCTCTCCCGTTGCAGATTTCGGCGGAGCAGGAACAACAGGCGTTTCCGCCAATCTCTCTTTCTCGAGCCCTGTTAATGGTATGATTGTGAATCAGGCGGGCAGTGTTTGGGTAACAAACAACGGAGGTTCTACCTGGACTCCCGTTACAACCACCGGTTCGGTATTCACTTCCGGTCTCTGCCTGATAGAAGGGACTAACATTGCCTTTACAACAGGAGCAGCTACAGGTGCTGCAGGCTCCTCTTATTCCACCAACGGAGGGCAAACCTGGAACCTAATAGATACACAACAACATCTTTATGTTGATTTTATCAACCCCTCTGTGGGCTGGTCAGGATGGTTTAACACCAGTGCAACGCAAAATGGAATGTGGAAGTGGAACAACCTCTCTGCGTTTAGCCCCGACTTTAATGTGTCAAGCCCTATTGTGTGTACCAATCAACAGGTAAATTTTACAGACCAGACCACAGGCAATACACCAAGTAGCTGGCAATGGCAGTTCCCCGGCGGCAATCCTGCAACTTCTACCTTGCAAAATCCTACTGTATCTTATGCTGCTCCAGGGGTCTATGACGTTACTCTCACCGTAAGCAACGGCTCTGCAAGCAACTCGATCACCCAAACGGCGGTGGTTACCGTGGTAGCTCCTGCAACAACTCCTTCTGCCATTACCGGTCCGCTTACGGTATGTGAAAACTCCCAGCAAACCTATTCTGTTCTTAATGCAAATGGAGTCTTTTACAATTGGTTTCTACCGTCAGGCTGGAGTGGATTTACCAACTCCAACAGCATCACCGTGCTAACGGGAAGTGCAGGCGGTTCCGTTTCAGTGAATGCAGAAAATGTTTGCGGTGCTTCTGCTCCATCAAGCATCACCGTGAACGTCGATCCTCTCGCTGTTGCCGGCTTTAATTTTAGTCCCCTTGCCAACACCGTTACTTTTACCAGTACTTCGACCAATGCCACAAGCTGGTTCTGGGATTTTGGAGATGGTATCTATTCTTCGCTCGAAAATCCGGTTCATCTCTATGCCAATATTGGTTCTTACAATGTGCTGCTGGTGGTGAGCAATGCCTGCGGCGTAGACTCTCTGTTCCAGAACGTCAATATCACCTTGGTAGGATCTGTTGAGCAAGCGCTTCCGGAGATTCGTATTTTCCCAACTCCGGCTCAGGAACAATTACAAATCGAGGTGCCGTCCGAATTTTATGGTTTGTCATATAGTATTACCGATGCTTCAGGTAGATTAGTAGGCGTAGGAAATCTGCGTGAACAACTGCATATCATAAACCTTACAGATTTCGCAAAGGGCTTGTATTTCTTGCGCGTCGGCAATAAAGCGCCCCTTCGGTTTGTTAAGGAGTAAGTCGTATCATTCAATTTAAATAAAAGAGAGGTCGGTTAATTCCGGCTTCTCTTTTTTTTTGGCACAATAGTTGAATTGCGCTGCCGCTGTCCGACTTCCCTCACCAAAAAATTAATGGGTCGGCCAATCAAAAACAAATAGATGATGAGAAAAATTTTATTTGCAGCATTATGCTCTTTGCCGATGTTCATTTCGGCTCAATGGACCACAACAATCAAGGGCCAGGTTAGCTGGTATGAGGTAGTCCCAACAGGCAATATTGTTTCAGGTGCCAATGGCGGAGTCATTGGTATCGATGAAAATGATGGTCATGTGCTCTACACCATTCCTGATTTTCCTTCTTCTTCTGATGAAGACTTTGCCATGATTCCCAATACCCCATTCGGTATGGTAAGTGTTATGGATGGAAGATTGGAGTCGAAACTCATTTTCAATGTGCGTAGCGGAGCAGTGGTATTCAACTCCAGACAGGAAAAGATTTCTATTGGGAAGCAATACATTTTGGGTAACACCGGAGATTTCTTGTTTCAGGGACTCAGAGGCTCAGAGGCAGTATTCCTTCTGGTTGACGCTTCAAACGGAAAGGTGAGATGGGAGCTGAAGAACACTTTCGGAAAAGGAATGTTTACCGAGGTACTCGACGGAAATCCCATTGAAACGGCTGATGGCAAATTCATCGTCCCTACCACAGGAGGTATGAAAGGCGGTGGTATTTATTGCTTTAATGCAGCTGATGGAAATATAGTATGGAAAGCAGAAATTCCTAAAACAAAAGGAGCGCAAACCACTACTGTAACGGATACCAAACTGGCAACATCATTTCTGCAAAAAGACAAATTCATCTTTATGAAAGGTCAAAGTATTATGGCTTATGACCTCGCTACTGGAAAGCCAATTTGGGCAGA
>JBIIMV010000342.1:0-2871 GCA_044337805.1 Bacteroidia bacterium | reverse complement strand
CATCTCCTGCATTCGAAATCTTTTCTTGCCTTGAATGATTACCGTTGTATTTCCATCGGGCATCCGCAGCATCCTGACTATCAGAGCCATGGTTCCCACGTGGTTAAGCTCATCAAAGCCTGGGTCTTCTACCTTGTCATCTTTCTGAGATACAACGCCAATAATCTTGTTGCCTTTGTAGGCATCTTTAATGAGCCTGATGCTCTTGTCGCGCCCTACCGTGATGGGAATGACAACACCGGGGAACAAAACGGTATTGCGGAGTGATAAGATGGGAAGAATATCGGGGAGTGCCTCCCGGTTCATCTGCTCTTCATCTTCGGCGCTCATCAGAGGAATAAACTCGCTCTCATCGTCGGCAATGTTCTGCAGAGAATGAGGGTCGCCAAGGGATATAAAAATATCGTCTGTCATGTTGTTTTATCGTGTCAGTTATTGCCGGCCCTCTTAGACATTTTGTCAGCAGAAGATTTCTCTCAGAAACCTGACTTCCGCTCATATCGTTCAGACTCAGCATGAAATGAAAAAATCCATTTCAATGGCTGGTTATAGCCAAACCATGTGCCATTTGGAAAAAGCTTCTCTTTTGGCAGATTCAGATATGAGGCATTTCGAAAAGAGAGAGCAGCAGTTCTTGTTCCTCGTTGCCGAACTCAAGCCCTCGGCGGGCATACATGGCACGGGCAGTTTCAAAGGCTTTTTCCAGTTCGTACCGTGGCGAGTGATCGAAGCCGCCCCAGGAAAAAGACCTCACAAACTTGGGCGGAAAGCCTGAATCGAAAATATTGGCACATACACCCACAACGGTGCCTGTGTTGAACATGGTATTGATGCCTGCCTTGGAATGATCGCCCATGATGAGTCCGCAAAAGGTGAGGCCTGTCTTGATGAACTTTCTTTCCTCCATACTCCAGATCTTCACCTCTCCGTAATTATTCTTGAGGTTGGAATTATTGGTATCCGCACCCAGGTTGCACCATTCCCCGATGACGGAATTCCCCAGAAAGCCATCGTGAGCCTTGTTGCTGTAACCCATCATGATGGAATTGTTTATTTCTCCGCCTGCTTTACAATGAGGCCCCAGCGTGGTGGCTCCGTAAATCTTTGCCCCCATCTTTAGGGTGCTGTGCGGCAACATGGCAAAGGGCCCGCGCACTACCGACATCTCCATCACCTCTGCATCTTCTCCGATATAGATGGGTCCTGCCTCTGTATTGAAAATTGCCATTTCTACGCGCGCCCCGGGCTCTAAGAAAACCGGATGCTTACCGATTACACGGTTGGTTGCTGATAACGGTGCAGAAGTTCTTCCCCCGGTAATCCTGCCGAAATCGTTTGAAATATAACGGTCGTTCTTACCAAATAAGTCCCATAAAAATTCAGGAAATACGGCCTCACTGAACTCAATGATGTTCATTCCCTCCAGCTCCATGAGCTCATGGTGAAAGTGTTGCTTTTCCTGAGTTTTACAGGCTAGCAGAAGTCCTCCGCGAACAAGCGCATCTCCGGGGTTCAGCTTTTGCACGGCTTCGGCGAAGCCCATGTCGGGATGCACCCTGCCATTGATGAACAAATCTGAAACGGAATCCGGGAAGCGGCCTCTGAGCCAGGCTGCCGTATGATAGCCGGCGATATGAAACCCCTCTCGCTGCCATTTCTCGGTGTTGGTGAGTATGCCGCATCGCATTTCCGCAAGCGGACGTGTTAGCGTGAGCGGAAAAAAATGCGCAAAGCGCTGATCATCGAAAAATACGGGAGATGCTTTCATGGTAAAAAAAAACCTTCCCCCAAAGATGGGGGAAGGTTGTCAGAAATGAAATACCAAACGATTATTTCTTTTTGTAGCGACTGTTGAAACGGTCAACACGACCTGCAGTGTCTACAAGCTTCATCTTGCCGGTGTAGAAGGGATGGGAGGTATGGCTGATATCCAGCTTCACGAGAGGATAAACATTGCCATCTTCCATGGTGATGGTTTCTTTGGTATCAGCGGTAGAACGACAGATAAAAGTGTAATCGTTGCTGAGGTCTTTAAACACTACCGGGCGGTAGGCTTCTGGGTGAAGATTCTTTTTCATAATCCGGTTTTTCCGAAAAGGATTGCAAAAGTAATCATTTTTCATTTTCCATCAAGCTTTTTCTGTGATTATCGGTAAATGATTGCAATTTTGTGCCGAACCACCCGTTTGCCAAGGCGTGAACCCGAGACACTCTGCCCAACTCCTGCTATTTCTGGTAATGCTGCTGGCCCTGAACGCCTGCCGCAGAGACATCCCCTATGTTACCGACCCGGGCAAGCTTCTGAACTTTTCCAACGATTCGGTCATTTTCGACACCGTGTTCACTTCCGTAGGTTCGGCAACGAGGCAACTCAAGGTTTACAATCCGCACAAAGGGGTCATTAAAATTGACCGCATCAGCATTGCCGGAACCTCAGCCGAATTCCGACTCAACATTGACGGGGTACCCGGAAATGAGGCAAGCGACGTGGAGATTCTGCCCGGTGACAGTATCTACATCTTTGTTGAGGTTCGCATCAATCCCCTGAATGCCAATTCGCCTATGGTGGTCAACGATTCCATCCTCTTCGATGTGAATGGAAAGCAGCAGTTTGTTGAACTTGTGGCCTGGGGACAAGACGCCAACTATATCTTCGCCGATACCAAAATTCAAGGCCTCCCCCCCTTTCGCATCATTGCCCGTGAAAACCAGACCACCTATTGGAATGCAGACAAGCCCTGGGTGATTGTTGGCTATGCCGTAGTGGATTCTGCCGGATCTCTGCAGATAAGCGAGAATACCAAAATTCATTTTCATAAAAATTCAGGGCTGTGGGTCTACCGCTATGCCAGGATGGATGTGAATGGAACC
>JBIIMV010000012.1:0-11224 GCA_044337805.1 Bacteroidia bacterium | reverse complement strand
ATATTCATCTCCTCCTTCATTTACAATCGGAACAACCGCGGCAATGGTTTCCACATTATTCACTACCGTTGGCCTTCCGTATAAACCGGCAACCGCAGGAAAGGGAGGTTTGATGCGCGGATTTCCGCGCTTACCTTCCAAAGATTCAAGTAAAGCAGTTTCCTCTCCGCAGATGTATGCACCTGCACCAACATGCACGTAAAGATCAAGGTCGTAGCCGCTGCCCAGAATATTTTTTCCCAGCCAGCCATTGGCATAGGCTTCGGCGATAGCTTGTTCAAGAATGCGGGAAACATAAAAATATTCACCGCGGATATAGATGTAAGAGGTGTTTGCGCCCAAAGCATAACTGGAGGTTATCATTCCTTCCACCAAAAGGTGAGGTATGCGTTCCATCAAATACCGGTCTTTAAAGGTGCCCGGCTCGCTTTCATCGGCGTTGCAGACCAGATGACGAGGCACCCCTGCAGGCTTGGCAAGGAAGCTCCATTTCATTCCAGTTGGAAAACCTGCTCCTCCTCTGCCTCTGAGTCCGGATTTCTTTACCTCTTCCACAACAGCCTCCGGACTCATCCCTTTGAGTGCCTTTTCCACAGAGCGGTAGCCGCCCTGACGACGGTAAACCTCATAACCCTGTATGCCCTCTACATGATCGTTTTCAAGTAATAATTTTCTTCCCATACTTTTCCTTAGCAATAACGTGAACGCTTGTTTTCAGCCCTAAGTTTTTCAAGCAGCGCATCGGCCTTTGCCTGATCGAGATTTTCATGATAGTCGGCACCACATTGCAGCATTGGAGCAGTGCCGCAAGAACCCAGACATTCCACAGATTTGAGTGTAAACATCCCATCCTTTGTGGTTTGTCCGTCTTTGATACCAAGCTTTTTCTCAAAGTAAGCAATCAGTTCATCGCTTCCGCGAAGCATGCATGGGGTGGTCCGGCAGACTTCCAGCAGGTATTTGCCGACCGGCTTGAGGTTAAACATGGAATAAAAAGAAGCCACTTCGTATACTTCAATCGACTGAATTTCTAACAAGGACGCCACCTTATCCATCACCGGCGCACTCAGCCATCCATCGGATTCAGCCTGTGCAATGTGCAAGACCGGAATCAGTGCCGACTTTTTATGTTTTGCGGGATAACGACCACTAATGGCGTTAATGGCCTGCATGGCCTCCTCGCTGAACTGTACCTTTTGTATTGTTTCTGCCATAGTCTGGGTATTAGGCATCAAGCTCTCCTGCAATAACATTCATAGAACTCATGGTCAGAATTGCATCCGACAACATAGATCCTTTGATCATTTCAGGATAAGCCTGGTAATAGATAAAACATGGCCTGCGGAAATGCAGGCGATAGGGAGTTCTTCCGCCATCACTGATTACATAGTAGCCCAACTCACCATTGGCGCCTTCTATGCAGTGATATACTTCACCGGCAGGAATATCCATCTCTCCCATCACAATCTTGAAATGGTAGATGAGGGCTTCCATGTTGTTGTACACCTCTTCTTTGGGTGGCAGATAAAAATCGGGCAGGTCGGCATGGAAAGGACCCTTGGGCATTTTCTCCATGGCCTGACGGATGATACTCAGACTCTCCCACATCTCACCCTGACGAACCATAAAGCGGTCGTAGGTGTCGCCCTGAGTTCCAACAGGAATGGTGAAATCAAAATCCTGATAAGAGGAATAAGGATTCATCACCCGCACATCGTAGTCTACACCTGTGGCTCGCAAATTCGGACCGGTAAAGGAATATTCCAAGGCCATTTCTGCACTGAGCGGACCGCAGTTGATGGTACGGTCCATAAAAATCCTGTTACGCATGAGCAGTCCTTCAAACTCTTTTAGAACGGCAGGAAACTCACGCAGAAGTTTATCGATTTTTGACCATGTTACAGCATCCCATTCACGCTCGAAGCCACCGATACGGCCAATGTTTGTGGTTAGGCGTGCGCCACAGATACTTTCATAAATTTCATAGATAAACTCCCTCCACTGGAACATGTATACAAAGCCTGTGAGGGCACCGGTATCAACCCCGATGACACTGTTGCATACAATATGGTCTGCAATTCTTGCAAGCTCCATGATGATTACCCTCAGGTAATCTACCCGCTTGGGCATTTCTGCACCAATGAGTTTTTCCACCGTCATATGCCAGCCGATATTGTTTAACGGCGAGCTGCAATAGTTCAGACGATCCGTAATGGGCGTTATCTGATTGAACGGACGCCTCTCAGCAAGTTTTTCAAATGCTCTGTGGATGTATCCTATGGTAGGTTCTGCCTCCACGATAATTTCTCCATCCATCTTCAGAATATTCTGAAAGATGCCATGGGTGGCAGGATGCGTAGGACCAAGGTTAAGTGTGGTGTACTCCTTGTTCTGAGATTCCTGAATGAACCTTTGTGATTTTTCAATTGCTTTATCCATAGGTTAGCGGCCGAACATGGTATCGTTTTTATCGAGTCTCACCTGATCCTCCAGCGGGTATTCCTTCAAAAGCGGATGGATAATCATATCTTCCACGTTGAGGATTCTTTTCAGGTTGGGATGCCCGCTGAAGTGAATACCAAAGAAGTCCCAGGTCTCGCGCTCCATCCAGTTGGCACTTTTGAAAATATCGGTGAAGGTAGGAAGAGATGCCTGACTTTTAGGGAAGAAGGATTTGATTCGAATTCGAAGATTTTTCTCAAGATTGTGCAGCTGCATCATCAAGCCCATTTCATCTTTCTGTTCCGGGTAGTGCAGTCCGCAGAGGGTGGTGAGGAAATTAAAACCAAAATCAGGATTTTCTTTCAGGATGCGCACCACACCGTGAAGGGCGTCTTTCTTCACCACGAGGGTGAAAAAGTCGCGGTTCATCTCAGCTTCAACAATGGCATCTTTTTGCACATCGCTTATTTGCTGAACAATTTTGTCTCTAAGGGCCTGATCCATAATTATTCCATGCCGTATTCGGCCAGCATAGCCTTGTATTCGGGTGAGTTTCTGCGGCGCAAAGATTCATTCTGCACCAGATCCTGAATTCTGAGAACGCCGTCTATAATCTGTTCGGGGCGGGGCGGACATCCCGGCACGTAAACATCCACCGGAATGATACGGTCGATGCCCTGCAACACACTATAAGTATCAAAAATACCTCCGCTGGAGGCACAGGCTCCAACTGAAAGTACCCACTTTGGCTCAGCCATCTGCTCGTAAACTTGTCTGAGAACGGGACCCATCTTTTTGGCAATGGTGCCCATCACCATGAGCAAATCAGCCTGACGAGGTGAGAAACTTAATCTTTCGGAACCAAAACGGGCAAGGTCATAGTGGGCACCCATAGTTGCCATAAATTCAATACCGCAGCATGAGGTGGCAAATGGCAGTGGCCATAGAGAGTTTTTCCGAGCCATTCCGATAGCCTGGTCCAGAGTGGTGGCAAAGAATCCGGGGCCTTCCATGCCCTGCGGAGCCTGTCCCATGGTATAAGGTGCTTCGAGTTTCATTGAATCTTAATTTTCTTGTTAAACAAACCTGTTCAGGCGCATTTGGTTCATGATTACTCCCACTTTAAAGCCCCTTTCCTGAGAATATAGAAAAAGCCAAGGAGCAAGAAGCCCAAAAAGCTGGCCATCTCTATAAACCCAACAGTTCCCAGCTGCTTAAGGTTGACTGCCCATGGATACATAAAGATGACCTCCACATCAAATAAAACGAAAAGGATGGCCACCAGAAAATACTTGATGGAAAAAGGGATTCGGGCATTGCCTTTGGATTCAATACCGCATTCGAAAGACTCCAACTTGATTTTGGTTTTTCTTTTTGGACCGAGCAGATGGGTGAGCACCATCACCGTTACAACAAAACCCAATGCCACAAAAAACATCATGACAATGGGCAGGTATTGATTTAGTTGTTCTGACATAGCAAAAACCATTTTGGGAGTTCAAAAATAACCACAAATATGAATGCAAAGTTCCGGAGAACTGATTTTATCGGGATATGTATGGTTATCAGCATTAAGCTGAAAGAAAAAAAGGGGCTTGTGCCTAAGTAAAAGCAGGATTAGGCTGAAGTAGGGAAAATAACCACCGGCTTGAATTCCCGGGCTTCTTCAACAGACATACCGGCATAGGAAATTACAATTACTTCGTCGCCGGGGGCAAAAAGAAGCGCTGCCGGTCCGTTCAGACAAACGGTTCCTGAACCACGCTCGCCCTTGATAACATAGGTGATGATTCGCTGGCCATTTCGATAGTTAAGAACGTGAACCTGCTCATTTTCAATGAGCTGTGCTGCGTCCATATAGTTTTCGTCCAAGGTGATGGAGCCAACATAATCAATGTTGGCCTCTGTTACCTTTACCCTGTGGATTTTTGATTTGAGAACCTGTATCTGCATAAAGCGGAACAAAGGTATAGGATTTTTGGGTTGATAAAAAAGCTCCAAATGATGCGCATCGGAAATAAGATGGCCTGACCCATAAAAGTAAAAAAGGCCGGCATGTAGCCGGCCTTTGATTTACCACCTTTGAATTAGTTTTTCAGCACTTTCAGGGTTTGTAATGAACCCTCAGACGAGAGAACAGAGATGAAGTACATACCCACCGACCATGAAGAAGAAGAGACTGAAACTTTATTGTTACGACCTGTGCCACTGATAGTTTGCTCAAACACAACTTTGCCGGAAATATCAGTAATCATGAGGCGACATGATTGTGCTTCAGAGACAGGCAACAACACATGAAGCATATCATTTACAGGGTTCGGAAAGGCCGAAAGCTGTTCCATCGAATTGACTACTTCTTCATCCAATTCGGTTTCGAATGGATTCGGCTCCTGAGCAACACGACATGTACCGATGGTCACCGACTTGGTTCTGGCGGTGCTAAAACCGCAGGCATTTTGAGCCTTCACAGAGACTGTACCTGCTGTTGTTCCCCAGTTAACAATCACTGAGGCAGTTCCCTGACCCGAAACAATGCTCACTCCTGAGGGGAATATCCAGCTGTAGGAGAGTCCGCTTACCGCGGTGGTCGAGAAATTCACCGCGGTTTGATTCACACACACGGTAGAGGGGCCTGAAATTACTGCGGGTTGGGCCGGCAAGGCGCTGACGCTGAGCGTACGGACAGTTCCGGCGCCACAGGCATTCACGGCAGCCACTGAAACGGTGCCACTGCTGAAGCCGGATATAGGCAAACTAACCGTAATAGAAGTTCCGGTATTAGCGGTAATGACCCATGAAGTAGGAACTACCCAGTTGTATGAGGTAGCTCCGGTGACTGCAGCGATAGAGTAGGTGGCAGTGCCTCCTCCGCAAAGATTGTTAATCGGACCGGAAATGGTTCCGGGTTGGGTAGGAACAGAACGAATGCTAAGGGTTCGCAGCGCACTTGAGCCACATGCACTATTGGCTTTTACTGAAATGTTACCTGTTACAAAACCTGGCGGAATCGTTACTGTGATAGAGGTAGTACCCTGACCACTGACTATTGGCATTGCTGTTGGGGTCGACCATGTGTAGGAACTGGCACCGAGAACGGAGGTGATGGTATAGGTTCGATTTGTGCCCGGACAAGCGCCCACCTTCGTGCCGGTTGGTGTTCCCGGCATAGCAGGAATGCCCCTCACCGTCAGGGTTCGGTTTGTGCTTGTTCCTACACAATTGGATGCATTGACGGTCACATTTCCCGAAACAAATCCGGTGGGCACAGTCATTTGAATGGATGTTGTTCCTTGTCCGGAAACCAATGTGCATCCGGCTGGCACAGCCCAGGTATAATTAAGGGCATTGCTTAAAGCAGCAATGCTGTAGGTGTGCACGGAACCTGCACAAACATTTGTGGAAGGCCCGCTCATGGTTCCCGGCGTAGAAGGCGCAGTGGAATAGTAGGCAATGCTCCTGCAGAATACCGGCGTGGTCCCACAGCTACTTGTAACAGAAACGCAAATGTTACCGGTTACAAAGGTGCTTCCAAAATTTACGCTGATGCTGTTGGTGGATGAGCTCCCTGTTGCCCCGGTAGGAAGAGTCCAGTTGTAAATGGTGGCTCCTGAAACAGGAGTAACAGAAAAAACGACTCCCGTCTGATTGCGGCATGCACCGGCAGGACCGCTAATTGAGGTAGGTGCTGAAGCGGAGTTTACCGTTACCGTAATTTGAGCACAAGCTCCGGGAGTTACACAGCCTCCACTTTCACCACGGACGAAATATGTCTTAGTAACCGATGGACTGACCACAATAGATGCCCCCGTTCCAATTGGCGTTCCGGAACATGAATCGGCATACCAGCGCCATTGGGCGGCACTGTTGAGGTTTCCTGAAACAATACTAAGGGTGACGTTTGTTCCTGCGCAGATAGTACCTGAGGGATTTCTGGACAAGGATGGGATATCAGGTTGAACGCAGGGATATCCGTAAACCATACATTGGAATTCATTTCTGTTGTTGGCGGAGCCCAGGGTTCCATCCCCAATCTGACCGGATGTATTTTGACCGGTTACACAAATGCGCTCGCGGGTTTCTTTAATGATGGCGGTATGATACCAGCCGCAGGAGATACTAATTACCTGGTCGGAGGCTAAGCCACCCAGGTTAGATACCTGAGTAGGACTGTATGCGGCGGGGCTATTTCCGAAGTAGTTCAATCCAAGCTGACCCTGAGTGTTATCACCCCATGTCCAGGGAGTACCATCAGATCTTAATGCAGCACTATGCTCATAACCGGCAGAGACACTTACCCAGGTTTGTTGGGTTCCAATCTGCACAGGACTATAGTTGGAGGTGCTGACTAAATTGGTGCCATTTCCAAGCTGACCTTCGTTATTACGGCCCCAGGACCAAAGCGTACCATTTGATTTCAAGGCGACCACGTGCGAAGAACTTGATCCGAGCGCTGCACAGATGTAATCAGTTCCGGCAACAGCAACAGGCGAAAAATTCTGTGATCCCGAACTATTGTTACCACGTCCTAACTGTCCGAAGGCGTTATCTCCCCACATCCAAATGGTGCCATCTGCTTTTGCAGCAATAGCTGAATTTCTTCCTGCGTGGGCAAAGACCCAATCGTTGGCACTGCCAATACGGACAGGGGAAAAATTCACAGTGCCCGAGGTGTTGTTACCCTGACCCAGCTGTCCGGAGGTATTCAGACCCCAGCTCCAAAGAGACCCATCTGCTTTAATACCGAGGGAGAAAGTGTTTCCTGCACTTACGCATATCCAGGGAATGGCAGATGAAAGGAGGACAGGGGAAACGATTCCCCCGGCGGTACCTCCACCCGAGCCATTACCAATCTGGCCCTGGGTGTTGTCTCCCCATGCAAACAAATTCCCGGAAGCATTGATGGCAAAAGCGTGGTTGGCCCCGGCAGAGACGGCTTTCCAGTTAGATGCAGTTCCAATCTGAGTGGCTGTGAGCACATTAGACGGTGAAGACGTACCATTTCCCAGAAGACCATTGGCGTTTGAGCCCCACATCCAGATGGTGCCATCAGATTTCAGAGCGATATTGAAATTTTGACCGGCTGCCACAGAAGACCATGAAACAGGAACGACACTTATGGGAAGAAAAACGTTTGATTGTGTGGTAGAATCGTTTCCGAAAGCGCCATTGATATCGGTACCTGCAGCATAGACCTGTCCGGAAGTATTGCGTATATAGGTAAGGCCATTGCCGGTTTCAACTGCCGCGATATTACTGACAGTTGGAAAAACTGCAGTTGGAACATTGACAGTGGGGGAAGAAACCTGGGAGTTGCCAAGTGCCCCTAATGTATTATCTCCCCAAGTCCAAACCGTTCCGTTCGCTTTCAATCCAACAGTATGTTGAACTCCGGAAAGCGGCCCGGCCTGACCACAAGATACCCCAATCCATGGGGTGGTGGAAGCAATGAGAACAGGGTTTACCCGGTTAGTAGTGGAATTATCTCCAAGCTGCCCGCGGTTATTTCGGCCCCAGGCAAATAAGTTTCCATCACTCATGATGGCCATAGCGTAATCGGCACCGGCCTCAACGACCGTCCAGCGGGAGGACTGCTGAATCTGAGCCGGAGAAAAGGATGCGCTTGCCGCGCCATTACCAAGTTGCCCGAATGCATCACTGCCCCATGTAAACATGCCGCCGGAGGCATTCAGCCCCACGGTAAAATTATTTCCTGCAGCCACGCTAATCCAGTTGGTAGCCAAACCGACCTGAATTGGTGACCAGTTTGCAGAAGTATTCTGGTTGTTTCCGATACCAAGCTGACCGGAGCTATTTTCTCCCCATGCCCATAGCGTTCCATTGCTTTTGATGGCAAAACTCTGATTGCCACCGCATCCGGTAGTAACCCAGTCATTATCGAAACCAATCTGTTGAGGAGTATTGCGGCTCAGGGTATCACCCAAGCCAAGCTGTCCGCGGTGGTTACGTCCCCATGCCCATAGCGTTCCGTCGGCTTTGACAGCCAGCACGTGAGATTGACCGGGGTTAAAATCAGACCAGTTTGTGGCAAAAGTAGCCTCCCTCACAGGAAGTTGCTGAAGGAGGTTGTTGCCAATTCCTAATTGTCCGTACTGATTACTTCCCCATGCCCATAGCTCCCCATTTCGTATTTCAACGGCAAAGTCTCCACCTCCTACCACATGGTGCGCGTTCCGGGGATAATTACTGCGGGCAACACTGATCTTTGGGGAGGAGGAAGTTGATTTGTCCTGACAAAAACCAGAGTAAACAAAAACCAGAAGCAAGAGAAAGGGTAAGCCTTTTTTCATCTGAAATACATTAAGATTTGAGCAAGTTTAATTAAATAAAATTTCAAAACCAAGCTAACCGAAAAAATAACCTTCCATTCATCAGACTCTGAATCCAAGCACGAGCACATCATCTATTTGCTCGTGTTGACCACGATAGCGGTTAAAATAGTCGAATAATGCGGAAGACTGAGCCTTAACAGGCATTTCGCTCATTTCCACCAGCAATTCCTTGAAACGTTTCTTGGTAATTTTTTTTCGTCCATCCTCACCACCAAACTGATCAGCAAAACCATCGCTGGAGAGATAGACCATATCCTCCGGCTGAAGCTGGATTTCATGCAAGGTAAAAGGTTTAGTGTGGTAGTTGTATCCTATGCACTGCTTGTCTGCTTTAATTTCGGTAAGCTCCTTGTTACGAATCACCCAAAGCGGATTGTTCGCACCCGAGTATTGTAAAATACGGGTGCGTGGGTTGTAGGTGCAAAGAGCGATATCCATGCCGTCTTTCAATTCACCTTCAGTGGAAGAAAAATTATCGACCACAATCTGCAGGGTGGAATCAAGAATGTCGTTTGGTCTGGTATGATTGAATTCGCGCAATGCCCTGTTGAGGGCGTTGCTGCATACCACAGAAACCATAGCGCCGGGAACACCGTGCCCTGTGCAATCGCATGCGGCGAACAAAACCTCCTCATTCACCACCTGCTGCCAGTAAAAGTCTCCTGCAACAATATCCTTTGGCAGATACAACACAAAAGATTGTGGAAGTCTCTGATGAAATAACGCAAGAGGAGGCAGAATGGCTGTTTGAATTTTCCTGGCATAGTTGATGCTGTCGGTCACCTGTTGGTTCTTTTCCTCAATCAGTCCTTTCTGAATTTCTACTCTTTGCTTCTGTGATTCAATGATTTTTTTCTGCTTTACAGTAATACGAAAGCGATTGTAAAGCAATACAGAGAATATGATGACAAACAGAAGAACCAGTGCAATAACGTAAGTAATGAGACGCTGTCGCTTTTTCTCCTGCACTGCAATGGCATCTTTTGTGGCCTGCCTGAGTCTATCAGCATCCTGCTGTTTATCGAACTCATATTGCATCTGTGACTGCACAAGCTTTCTGGTATTTGATTCATTTAATAAGCTGTCTTTGTAGAGATTAAAGAAATAATGATTCATGAATGCTGACTTCCAGTTCGACTGCACACTGTCTAACTTCATCATGATTTTGTAATATTCTTTTATGGTATTCTTATTGCCGGTTTTTAAAACCAGAGAGCCACATTCGTCGAGCAACTTCCGTGCTTCCTGATATCGGCCGAGTTGGGTATAGACCTGTGCGAGGTTACTGCCGCTTAATGAAATACCTTCAGGATCATTGAGACGTTTGTCAATGGCCAGAGCGTAACTATAATGTTCAATCGCCTTTTCTGCCTGATTTTTTCTGAAGTAAAGATATCCGATATTGCGGTAATTTTTGGAAAGTTCGCTCTGGTTGCCTGACTCCAGATTCAGCTTCAGAGCCTTATTTTCGAACTCCATGGCAAGATCGGACTTATTCAACTTTTCATAAATCTGATATAGATTGGTATAGTTACCTGCAGTTTCCGACACTAATCCCAAATCCCTGTTGAGCTTGAGCGAGAGCATCTGATACTTAAGTGCATCTTTATAATTCTCCTGATGAAAAAAAATCAGTCCCATGTTCCGATAGTTCTCAGCCATGAGTTTCTTGTTACCTGAGCCTTCATTCATTTTGAGGGCCTGCAAGAGATACACGAGAGATTCAGGGTAATTTCCCAATTGATAATAACAAACCGAGATATTGTTCAGGCATTTTGAAACATAACTTTCATCCTTCATTTCACGGGCTATTTTCAATACATGCTTGAAACTGGTTAAGGCAAGTTCATAGTTTCCCTGCATTAAATAAGTACTCGCGATATTGAGACTATTTTTTAAAATACCTTGCCTTTCATTTATTGATGTATTGATTGCGAGAGCTTCATGATGCACTTTTAGGGCATCAGGATAATCACCCTGAATCTGGTAAATCAATCCAATGAGGTTAAGAGATCGGGCGATTTCCTTTTTTAAGCCAATTTTTTTCGAAAGGTCAAGGGCTTGATTGTAATCATGCAGGGCCTCGTAATTTTTACCCATATCAGAATGAACATTCCCGAGATTCTGATAGGTGGTAATGGATTTCTCAGGGAGATTTTGGTTTTTCAGGAGCTGCTGTGCTTTGTTCAGACAAAGCAGCGCCTCCTCAAAACCGGCATCGTTCAAAAAGGCATCCGCTTTTTGGTTGAGTATATCCACCCTTTCGGGTATGGAATTAACCTTCGAGAGTTCCTGATCAAGTTGCACCGCAGTTATTTTTTGCGCCGAGGAAATCCCTTGAGGGAAAAGCGCGAAAACAAAAAGAAAAATAAAGGTGAATAATCCTTTCACGGGGGCGAACTGTTGGAACAAAGATAGTTTAACGGAATGAA
>JBIIMV010000341.1:0-2885 GCA_044337805.1 Bacteroidia bacterium | reverse complement strand
ATAGAATCAATGAAATTGGGGATGCCACTCCAATGAATTCTTCCGTGCTGTTCAGCTCCAAATTAGTGGCTCTGATTGTTGTGGTAGCCCTGATTCAAATATGTACCATTCTCGTAGGGATAACGGCACAAAGCATGTATGGTTATTTCAGATTTGAGCCAGAGGTGTATGTAGCATCACTCCTTGGATTTGATTTACTCAATTTCACTTATCTGATTGTAATTTCCTTACTTATGCATTACCTGATAAACAACAGGTATATAGCCTACTTTGCATTCGTGGCGTTCATAATTCTTAACGACTTCATATGGCAGATTCTGCAGATTGGTTCTAACATGCTAGCCTATGGCTCAACGCCTACTATCATCTATTCAGATATGAACGGCTTCGGACCATTCGTAAAATCGGCATTTTGGTTTCACTTGTACTGGTCGTTATTTTCGATACTGGTCTTGTTTGTTATCAGAGCCTTTTATGTAAGAGGAAAAGAAAGCAGCAGAGGAAAAAGAATAAAAAATGCCGGTGAATATTTAAAAGTCAAGAAATGGCAACTGACGTTCTTTCTCGTATTGTTTTTATGTTGCTCCGTAAATGTATATTACAATACTATCATCCTTAATAAATTTGAGAATGAGTCCGAGCAGGAGGAGAAGAAGTTTGCATACGAGAAGACATACAAAAAATATGAAAACATCATTCAGCCGCGGTATTCCAGCTTCGACTACCATATCGATATTTTTCCCGAGACAAGATCACTTCGCGCAGAAATAAAAGCGATAGCAAAAAATAAGTCAGAGAAAAAAATTGAAGAAATACACTTCACCCTGCCTGCGTTTTATGATAATTTGGCCATTAATATTCCCGGAGCCAAACTTAAAATGGATGATAAAAAACTTAATTACAGAATATTCAAACTTCAACATGCTTTAAATCCCGGTGATTCGCTTGCGATAGATATCCAATTTGTTAAGCAGAGCAGAGGCTTTGAAAATGAAATAAGCTTCCTCAGTCTTACTCACAACGGAACCTTTTTCAACAATACCGATATCGTGCCTCAGATTGGATACGTTTCTGCCTATGAAATAAACGACAAGAACAAACGAAAAGAACTAAAACTGCCACCCAAAAAGCGAAGTATAAAACTGGATGAAAACAATATGGCAGCGAGAGCAAATACTTATATCAGCCATTGTTCAGATTGGGTAGAAGTCAAATCAACTGTATCAACCTCCTCCGGACAAATTGCGATTGCCCCGGGCAGTTTGCGCAGAAAATGGACATCCAACGGCAGAAATTATTTTCAGTATCAACTCGATCAGAAATCTCTTGATTTCTATTCCTTTCTTTCAGGCGAATATCAGGTTGCAAGAAAAAAATTCAAAGAAACTGACCTTGAGGTTTACTATATCAAGGAGCATGCATACAATGTACCGAATATGCTGCTCAGCATGGAAAAATCTCTGGAGTATTACACCACAAACTTTGGTAAATATTACCACAAACAATGCAGAATTATAGAATTTCCAAGATATGCGGGATTTGCGCAGGCCTTCCCGGGAACAATGCCCTATAGTGAGTCAATCGGATTTATCGCAGACTTGAGAGATATAAGTCAAGATGATATCGATCTGGTATTTTATGTGGTAGCACATGAAATGGGTCATCAGTACTGGGCACACCAATTATGCGGTGCCGAAATGCAGGGAAGCGAATGGATGAGCGAAGGCTTTGCCCAATACTCCGCATTGATGGTTATGGAAAAAGAATACGGGAGAGATAAAATGAACCGGTTTCTCAAATACGAGATGGACAAATATCTGCAGGCAAGAGGAAAAGAAACGGAGGCTGAGCAGGCATTATATAAAACTGAAAGTCAACCCTATATACACTACCAAAAAGCCAGTATCGCCATGTATTATCTGAAAGAACTCATTGGAGAAAATAAAGTAAATGAAGCCTTGAAATCTCTCATTGATACATTTGCCTATAAGCCGCCTCCTTACCCAACATCCTTACATGCACTGAGGGCAGTTCGGCGTATGACTCCCGACTCACTGCAATATGCCGTAAATGATTTATTTGAAAATATCATCCTCTTCTCAAACAGGCTACTAGAGGCCAAATCGAGGAAAGTAGAAAACGGTTATGAGGTAACCCTGATATGTAGTTCCGAAAAATTCAGAGCCGATTCATTAGGTAACGAAAAAGAAATCGGCATAAACGATTATATCGATATCGCCTGTTTTGGCAAACCTGAAGGAAACAACAAATTAGGAAAGAAAATATTTTGGGAGCGCAGAATAATCAATCGTGAAAACAACACCCTTGTATTCAGAACAGCAGAGGAACCCTTTATGGCCGGCATAGACCCCTATAACTATCTTATTGACCGCGTTCCGGATGATAATCTCAAGCGAGTGAGTGAAAACTAAGACTGCGAACTAAACAAAAAATGCCCCCTGCCTTACGGGGCAGGAGGCATCAAAACCGGACCGATAACTCAGTCCTTTTTCGCGCCAACCGTCAAAAAATCGGTCGCCACAATTTCAGTTACATTCTTTTTCTCGCCCTTGGCATCCTGATACTGGCGATTTGCAATGGTGCCTTCAAGTACAACCTGTGTGCCTTTGTGAAGGTGCTTTTCGGCAAGATCCGCAAGTTTGCCCCAGGCAACCACTCTGTGCCATTGGGTTTCTTTTACAGTATTGCCGTCATTGTCGCGCCATGATTCATTTGTTGCGAGCGAGAAATTCGCAACCTTTTTGTTGTTGGGGGTTGTTCTGATTTCGGGATTCATGCCCAGATTGCCCATCAGTCTGACGGAATTACGAAGTGTTTTCATTTGATGATTTTTAATTTTTGTTTTTTCTCCATCTCGGGTGGCC
>JBIIMV010000340.1:0-2886 GCA_044337805.1 Bacteroidia bacterium | reverse complement strand
TATCGAACAATGTGGTACAAAGCCTTTTGGAAGACAGGGCAGGAAATATCTGGGCCGGTACACGCTTCGGGCTGACAAGAATATCAAAGAATAGAAGTGGTAACGGTAAAAAAAATACCGCCTCACAAGGTGCATCATCGTGGGGCTATACCCTGAATCAATTTTCCTATGCCGACGGATTTCTGGGTGTTGGATGCGTCAGAAATTCTATTGCGCAGGATTCTCACGGCAAGATATGGATTGGCACCAACGACAGACTCACCATCATGGATCCCGATGCCCTGGTACCCGATACAGACCCGCCATTTCTCGAAATTTGCGGCCTTGACTTTTTCAATGATAAAATAAGCTGGAGTGCATTGGCCCAAAACAGAGATACGAGTTTTCTTCTGGGCAACGGTGTAAGAGTTGGTGATTTAGAATTTGATCGCCTTTCGGCCTGGACCAATTTGCCTGAGAACCTGAGCCTCGATCACAGGAACAACTTTCTTACCTTTCGCTTCAACGGAACAACACTCAACCAACCCCGGAATGTGCGCTACCAGCACAAACTTGACGGCGTTGATGAAAATTGGAGTGTCATCACAGAAAGAACAGAGGCTCAATATGGTAACCTTCCACCGGGTAACTACACCTTCAGGGTAAAGGCCATGAACAGCGAAGGCGTATGGAGCGCCGAACAAAAATTTTCCTTTTCAATACGCGCACCATGGTGGAAGACATGGTGGGCGTACTTTCTGTATATTCCACTTGGGTTTCTGGTATTCATGGCCTTTTTTAGATGGAGAACCGACAACCTGATAAAGCAACGTTCACATCTTGTTTCAGAGGTAGAACATGCCACACGCATCATCAGCACACAAAAGGAAGATGTAGAGCAAAAAAACAACCTTCTTGCCATGCAGAAGGAAGAGGCAGAAAAACAAAAATCCCAGATTGAACAGGCCCATCGTCAGCTCGAAAAAAAGAACCTGGAAATTATTTCCTCCATTGCTTACGCCCGACGCATACAATCTGCCATCATGCCACCTTCACATTTGGTCAGAGGTCTGTTGAAAAACTCCTTCATTCTGCATCGACCGAAAGACATCGTTGCAGGTGACTTTTATTGGGTAGAACAAATAGAAGACAAGATATTTTTTGCTGCCTGCGATTGCACCGGACACGGAGTTCCGGGTGCGATGGTAAGTGTGGTATGTAACAATGCACTCAACAGAGCTGTTAACGAGTTCGGAGAACGCTTACCCGGCCGCATCCTCAATAAAACAAGAGAATTGTTGCTTGAAAATTTCTCCCGCAGCGTAGTCGAGGTTAGCGACGGAATGGACGCATCCCTGGCAGTTCTTGACCAGAAAAACAATAAATTGCTTTGGGCAGGTGCCAATAATCCGCTTTGGCTGGTGAGAACCCTTGAGGGCAAAACCGAACTAAAGGAATACAAAGCGGATAAACAGCCTATCGGAAGAGTCCGAAATCCTCAGCCATTCACCACACATGAAATCAATCTTGTGGAAGGTGATTGTATCTACCTGTTTACCGATGGCTATGCCGACCAGTTCGGAGGAAAGAACGGAAAGAAAATGACAAAATCCGGCTTTAAGTCATTCCTTCTCAGTATTTGCCACCTGCCAATGGAAAAACAGCACAAGTCCCTATTAGACTTTCATAATCAATACCGTGGACATGAAGAGCAGGTTGACGATGTATGTGTTATCGGTGTAAAGGTTTAGGCAGGGCATATCAGTCTTGATAATTGTTTCGTATTTGTCTGTTATCTCATGCCACCGTTTTGTATTTTTAGGGCATGAATTATCCCTCACGCCTGCTCGAAGATGCGGTGGAATCATTCTCGGCATTGCCGGGAATAGGTCGTAAAACAGCCCTCAGGCTTGTGCTGCACCTGCTTCGCTCTGAACCTGAACGTGTGAATCACTTCGGCCAGGCACTTATGAGGCTGCGAAATGAGGCTGTATTCTGTAAACGCTGCCATAATTTGTCCGACCAGGATGTATGTTCCATCTGCAGCCAGGCCTCAAGAGACCAAAGCACCATATGCGTCGTGGAAGACCTACGTGACGTAATGGCGATTGAAACAGCAGGAACATACAGAGGATTATACCACGTTTTGGGAGGAATCATTTCTCCGATGGATGGCATTGGACCACGCGACCTGCAGATTGATTCACTTGAAGCCCGGCTTTCAGAAAATAACACCCGCGAACTGATTCTGGCTCTGCGCGCTTCCATGGAAGGCGAGACAACAGCCTTTTACCTATTCAGAAGACTCAGAGATAAAGTAGAAACGGTATCGTCGCTGGCACGCGGACTCGGCGTAGGCGACGAACTTGAATATGCCGATGAAGTATCACTCAACCGATCCTTTATTCAGCGCACCCCGTTCGAAGCCACCCTTAGCCAACGTTGACCATGCAAAAGGAAAAGCTGCCGGAATGCACCATGAAGCTGTCTGTTGTTATTGTTAACTACAACGTATGCTACTTTCTTGAGCAGTGTCTGCATTCCGTAAAAAAAGCCTGTGAAGGTATTGCAGCAGAGGTAATTGTTGTTGACAACAGCTCCGTAGACGGTTCAGTGGCCATGGTGCGGGATAAGTTTCCCTGGGTGACGTTGATTGCCAATACCAGAAATACCGGTTTTTCCTTCGCCAACAATCAGGCCATGAGAATCTCTCATGGTAAATACATCCTGCTGCTCAATCCGGATACCCTAGTTGAAGAAGATACCTTTCACAAAATTATTCGCTTCATGGATGAACACCCCGAGGGAGGTGGCCTGGGAGTGAAAATGATTGACGGGAAAGGAACCTTTCTCCCTGAATCCAAACGCGGGCTGCCAACACCGGAAGTTGCATTTTACAAAATCTTC
>JBIIMV010000339.1:0-2889 GCA_044337805.1 Bacteroidia bacterium | reverse complement strand
TTACCTTTCCTGGTTTTTCTCTTTTGTTGTGTTTTTGCTTACCGGGGTCTTTTCTCTTCTCCACTTTCAGGGTTTATGGTCTTCGTTTATCCCCGCAGGATGGAATACCATTCTCGTGCTTCTCCCTTTCATGCTGCTTTGCACTGGAATATACCAGCCCATGAATTACCTTTTGCAAAGGAAAGAAAAGCATCGGCTGCTCTCTCTGACTAAAATTGTACAAACCGGTCTTGTTGCCCTTCTCTCTCTGGTTTTCGGATTATTTGCCGTGCCCCACGGTCTCCTTTCTGCCTATGCTATCGGTTGGCTGATACTTGCTCTATGGAGTGTTTGCTTTTTTTTCTTCTCCAATGACTTAAAACTTCCTCCCCCTTCAGAGATAAATTTGCGGGCTCTGGCTTTTCGCTATCGTGATTTCCCTCTCTTTAACATGCCTGCCGGTGTGATACATGCTCTCACCATTGCCCTGCCGGTTTTCTGCTTTAATCATTTTTTCCCGGGCGATGATGCAGGCTATTTTGCTTTCTGTCGCCAAATTCTGATTACCCCTGTCGGACTCATTGCCAATGCCTTCTCCCAGGTGTACTTCGAAAAATTTGCCACCGCATGGCGCGAAAAAAAATCATTCAGGCCCATGCTGCCTGCTATGTATAAACCTCTGATTGGATTCGCGTTGCTGATTCTTATTCCGGTGGCCGTATTCGGGCCTTTCCTGTTCGCCCTGTTCTTCGGAGAACATTGGGGCAGAGCCGGATTATTCGCATCCTGGCAGGTCTTCGCTTCTGCCATCGCTCTCGTAACGCTTCCTCTCTCGTCTCTTATTCCTGCTACCGGAAGGGTTAAAATCAGTGCTGCATGGCAATGGGGTTTTTTTCTATTGTCTCTGTTGCCTTTCTTTCTTTCATTTTCCGGACCTGAAGCTTTGGTGCTCTATTTCTCCGTGGCTGAATTTGTCGCTTATTTGGTATTTCTGCTGATCATATTTAGGTTCGCATTCAGAGAAAATGAAAAAAAACACTGAGCTTTTCACGGTCGTAGGTGCCCGACCCCAGTTTATCAAGGCTTCTGCCGTGTCTGCAGAACTTCGTAAAATCGGTATCACGGAAACCCTGATTCACACCGGACAACATTTTGATCCCGAAATGTCGGATGTGTTTTTTCAGGAACTGAAAATGTCTCCTCCCGCTTTTCACCTCGGTATTCACTCTCTCTCTCATGCTGCCATGACAGGTAAAATGATGATTGCCGTGGAGGAACTTATCCTCTCGCGTAAACCTCGTGCCATGCTGGTATACGGCGATACTAATTCAACCCTCGCCGGTGCACTGGCCGCTGTGAAATGTGGTTTGCCCGTATTTCATGTTGAAGCCGGTTTGCGTTCCGATAATTTCGCACTTCCTGAAGAAATAAACAGACAAATCGTGGATAAAATTTCTGATATCCTTTTTTGTCCTACCATGGCCGCGGTCGATAATCTCGAAAGGGAAGGAGTGGGGCGCCGAAATGAAAAAATTGTTTTTTCAGGTGACGTAATGTTCGACCTGGCTCTCAAACATGCGCCTGCTGATCCGGAAAAAAAAGCGGTGAAAACGATACTCGCTACTTTTCATCGCTCCACGAATGTTTCAGACAAGCAAACTTTTATGGGCATTATTGATGCACTGAATGAATTGTCTGATTCCTTTCAGGTTATCGCTCCTCTGCACCCAAGAACCTCTTTTGCCTTGCGAGAGGGAAAATACCCCACCCGATTTCAGATCCTTCCTCCTCAATCTTATTTCAACATCCTGAAACTTATTAAAGAGGCTGATGTAGTGCTTACCGACTCAGGCGGACTGCAAAAGGAGGCCTGCTTCTGTGGACGTATGACAGGTATCTTGCGCAATGAAACAGAATGGACTGAACTCGTTTCTGCAGGCGCTGCTCAGTTACTCGGAACAGGGGCACGAAATATCGTAGATGGTGCAATAAGGCTATTGAATACATCTTTTCCCGGTGTTCCTCCGGGCTTCGGTAACGGACATGCCGCAGAATGCATCGCCGCTGAAATAAACCTCTTCCTGCATGGAAAAGCCTGAGCTTATATCGGTGATTATTCCGGTGCTGAATGAGGAAAAACACATCGGCAAGCTCATGGATGCTCTTGCCCAACAGGATTATCCTCGTTTGGAATTCTTGCTGACAGATGGTGGTTCAACCGACGGAACCAGAACTGCCATCTTGCAGCGGAAAGCGATTGACCCTCGCTTCAAAATGATCAGTAACCCCCTCAGGTTTGTAAGCCATGGCTTTAACATTGCCCTCAGGGAGGCAGAAGGGAAATTTATCGCTTTCCTCGGGGCTCATGCCGTTTATCCCGATCATTACCTTTCTGAAGGTTATAAGGTACTTAGTGCAAATCTCGCTGAGGCAGCTGGCGGGCCGCTCATACACCAAGGACTAAACGCCACAGGTAAGGCTATTGCTTTGGCCATGACCTCGGGTTTTGGGGTTGGAAATACCGCCTTTCGCACCTCATCAGGCCGGCAGTATGTCGACAGTGTGGCCTTCGCCCTATACAAGAAAGAGGTCTTCGAAAAAATCGGAGGAATGGATGAGTCCCTCATCCGGAATCAGGATGATGAATTTCATTATCGAATGAATGCAGCAGGTATGAGAATCCTGATGATTCCCTCCATGCAGGCAGAATATTATGTCAGAAGCTCCTACAAAGCACTCTTCCAACAGTATTTTGAATACGGACTTTATAAACCAATGGTGCTTAAAAAGGTAAACTCCGGTGCCAGGTGGAGGCACTTCATTCCCTCGCTCTGGTTGCTTTATCTTATTGTGCTGCCAATATCCTGGTTTTGTATTCCATTCCTGAAATTCTTTTCGCTGTTGCCTCTC
>JBIIMV010000335.1:0-2917 GCA_044337805.1 Bacteroidia bacterium | reverse complement strand
AACTCTGAATAGTATCTCATACACCAGCTTGTAAAGCTGATGCTGAGAACGTCTGTCATTTTTCAAACAGCCATCCAGAATTTCGCTGAAACCGGGTAAATTCAAAGTAGAAGCCTCCAATGGTAGAATAAAGATAAAAAAAATCATTGGATTTTCAAATTCTACGTCCTCGATTGCCCTCTTGTGAGTGTTCATTGATTTTTCTTTGGCTATTTTCGTGGCCCGCATTTATTCTACCATGGAAATCTCTGCTGAAATTGTTGAAAAAATCCGCCTTTTGGAGGCGAAATATGCTCAAACAGGTCAAGACATAAACGCTTACCTTGAAGGCCTTATTCATGCGGAGTATCTTTCCTACTGGGATTATGTCGCCCTGGAAACCTTACTCTCGCTGCAACGTCCGCGTACAGCTTTTCCTGATGAAAAAATCTTTATCGTTTATCATCAGATAACAGAACTCTATTTTAATCTTTGTCTGCATGAGTTGGAGCAATTGAGAAATCATTCTTCACTTACTCAGGAATTCCTCACGGCAAGGGTCAGGAGATTAAACAATTATTTTTCTGCCCTGACAGAATCTTTTTCCATTATGATAGAAGGAATGGAAAAAGAGCAATTTCTGCAGTTCCGAATGAGTCTTCTGCCTGCTTCCGGATTTCAGTCTGCTCAGTATCGTAAGATTGAAATTGCTTCAACTCCATTGTTACAATTAACAGATAAAGAATACCGTGAACGTCTAAGAGACTCCAATTCGTCTCATGAAGAACTGTTCAGGCATATTTACTGGAAAGCCGGGGCAACGGAACTAAAATCAGGAAAAAAGACCTACACCCTTATTCAATTCGAAAACAAATATGAGCACGAGCTCCTGGCATTTTCACTTGAAGTAAATCGTAAAACACTCTGGGAACTCTATTCTCAGCAATCAAATCCTTCACCTGCTCTTCAGGATGAATTGCGTCAGTTTGATATTCATGTAAACATTAATTGGCCCCTGGTTCACTATAAATCCGCTGCTCGTTATTTACAAAGAAATCCTGCTGATATCGCAGCTACCGGTGGTACAAACTGGCAGAAATACCTGCCTCCGAGATTCCAAAAACGTATTTTCTTTCCTGAGCTATGGTCTGAAGTGGAAACTGAAAACTGGGGCAAAGCCTGGGTATTGAATATGCTGAAACTCCAGACGGAATCTATTCCGCCTGCACGCTGAAAATATGATCAGCGAATCAATGTAACACTGCCAATAAATAATTTCTTTTCTCCGGCGTATGGTGTTACTTCAAGGTGATATACGTATCCGTCTTGCTGACATTGAACTCCATCACTGCTTCCGTCCCATCCCTCTTTGGAATCCTGGGTTCGGAAAATAACCTGCCCCCAGCGATTGTATATTCGTAAGTCATAGCTTGTTATTCCCAGTACTGATGGTAAAAATCTTTCATTTAATCCGTCATTGTTAGGGGTGAAACTATTGGGAATAAACAATCGGAATTCGGGCTCAACCAAGACACGATATTCAACAGTGTCGATGCATCCGGCCTCGTTGGTTACGGTTTGCACTATGGTGTAATGTCCGGTATCGGCGAAGGTGTGGATTACAGGATATGCTGAATAGGTTGTTCCGTCGTTGATGGAAAGTTCATTACCGGTGAAGTATTTGGCTGTGTCTGTTATGGTGAAAACGGGATCAAATATGGTGGTTTTTCTCCTGTCAATAATGATTCCTGCTATCGGAGGCTGAATGGCATTTACAGCGTTGGCAATGGAGTAGGTAACGGTATCTCGGCAGCCTGTCTCGGTGATAATCGTAACACTAACATCATATATTCCTGGCTCGAAAAATATATGCTGCGGATTTTGCTCGATGGAGGAGGAATTGTCTCCAAAATTCCATAAGTAGATGAGTGGAGTTTCTGCTGATGAACTATCCATAAAGCTGATTTTTAACGGACTGCAACCATATCCGCCTTCAAAATGGAAGAAGGCAGTCGGACGAGAAAACAGGCCAACGGTATCGGTAGTTGTACGCGAACATCCGTATTGTGAAATAGTTAACTCCACAGGATAATAACCGAGTTGTTGAAACACGACATCCTGAGGGTTTTGTTGGATGGAACCTGCCGGCGTTGCGGTCGAACCGAAATTCCAGACAAAAGTGGCATCAGTTGTGAATGCTCCTGCTGCTGCAAAGTCAAAACTATTAACATCCAGACAAGCATCTCCCGCACCCAGAATATCAGGAGCGAGACGCGGATAAACATAAAAATCAAGCGTGGCAGTGTCGCTGCATCCTTCATTGAATGCAATCATAGTTATGGTGAAAATACCGGTATCCGGAAATTGATACACCGGCTCAAAAAGGTTTGAGGTGTCGGCAAGGGTTAATGGCAGTCCGAAATCCCAGTTCCATCTGCTGCTGTTCGTGCTGTTGTTTAAAAAGCTAACTTCTGTTCCAACGCAATATTGATTGGCAGAATCAATTTCGGCAATTGGAGGATCGAGCACTTTAACACTGTCGGTATAGGTTTCTGTACAACCGAATTGACTTATGGTGAGCGCTACAGGGTATGTTCCTGTGGCAGTAAAGCTAATGCCGTTTGGATTCTGGCTTTGGGATGACCCCGCAACACCAAAATTCCAGTTGAAACCTGCTGAGTTATCAAATGATCCACCTGCTGAGAAATTGAAGTTGTTTCCTGCTAAACATTGCGCTCCGGGGTTAGCATAATAGGGCTCCAGCAGTGGATATACCTGAAAAACTGAAAAGGCAGTATCGTAACAATTACCTGCCGGGTCATAAGCAACAAGCATCACAGTGTATGTTCCGCTATCGGGATAGGTATACTGGGTATTGGCTTGAATGGAGGTGTCTCCCAAAGTTGTTGGATCTCCGAAGTTCCAGAAATAATTGTTC
>JBIIMV010000334.1:0-2920 GCA_044337805.1 Bacteroidia bacterium | reverse complement strand
TATTCGTTGCAAGTATGCAGGTCTCTTTTGTAAGATGGTCGAGTTCCTCAAATATTTTCTTCTTTGTAACCGGATTCTCGGTGGCTGCTTCTACAACCAAATCTGCATCTTTCACCGCCTGAGGTAAATTGTTGCAGGTCTTCAGGTTCTCCAGAGTGGCCTTTTTTACGGCCTCATCAATGACCCCTTTCTTTACCATGCGGTCAAGGTTAGCAGTAATGGTGGCCTTGGCTTTCTCCAGTTGTTCGGTAGAGAGGTCTACCATGTTAACGCGGTATCCTGATTGTGCAAAAACGTGGGCAATTCCATTTCCCATGGTTCCGCTTCCGATGACGGCGATGTGCTTCATTTTTTTTCTTTTGGGCTGCGAAGTTAAGCCTAAAAACCGAGTTTTTTTCTCTCTTCTTCTGAATCCGTTTTTTCCACCTGCAGCGGTTGAAAAGAAGAATAAAAAATAACCTTTTTTACGAATCAAAACCTTACCTTCATCGTTGTATTTGATATGAGGCGCATTCCTTTCTTTTTCCCTCTTTTTCTGTTGCTTGCCGTTTTGGCTATCCCTGTTGGTGGGAACTCCGGTGGCATCCATCCCTCTGATAGCCCCTCTGCATATGGGCTCAAACGGAAAAACATCCCCGGAACTTCTGTTGCGCTGCATGTGGTGGAATGTCCCGAACTTTATACAGAAGGACTCGATACCCTGGCCAAAACCCGCTTCTGGCGAACCCTGGTGAAAACCGGTAAGGATACCCTGATTTTCTACGGTTTCCCCTCCAGAAACATCCTTTCTGTAAGAACAGCTGATCACTGGGACTCACTCAGCGGTGAAATGAAAAACTGCGCATTGGATAGTCTGAAGGAACGTCTGGCCTCCAACGATGAAAAAGTGAGTTACATGCGCGGAAGAAATTATTTCTACAACGTAAAGGCTGTTGTGCCTCAGATAAATCGTGCCGTGCAGATTTTTGAAGAACATCAGACTGATCCCTTCTACGCTCAGGCTATCCTCCTCATCGAAAGTCCGGGAAGATTACAGAAATCAACTGTCGGTGCTTATGGTCCTTTTCAGTTGATGAAGTCTGTGGGTAAACAATTCGGGCTAAAAATCAATTCACGCACCGATGAACGTGCTGACCTGGATAAATCTGCTCTTGCTGCAACCCGCCTGATTAACCGCGTTTGTATTCCTTATGCAAACAGTCTGCTCGCCAGATACAACATTGCTGTTTGTCCTACTGATCTCTGGTACCGTCTGCTTGTCTTGCACATCTATCACGCCGGTGCAGGAAATGTTTCGAGGGCACTTGCGCTCATTCAGCCCGAAACCGGAAACATGGATATCATCAAGCGTCTCTGGCATACCAGCGCCGGGGGCTTCAGAAACGCTTCTCAGAATTATAGCCAGATTGCCATCGCAACGCTGCTGGAACTGGATGAGCATGTAAACAATCTTGAAAAGGGCTATGCCACCATGTCGTATGAGGAATAATCTGCTCTTGCTCCTTTTCCCTCTTTTTTCTCTTTTCTCCTGTATGGGAGGTAACAATCCTGCTAACAACAAAACCATGAACACCTCTAATCCCGTTTCCCCGGGTTCGCAAGCTAATCCTGAAATGAAAACCGATACCATAACCTTTGGCGCCGGTTGCTTTTGGTGCGTGGAGGCAGTTTTTCAACAGGTGAAGGGTGTCATCAAAGTTACCTCAGGCTACTCCGGCGGTCAGGTGAAAAACCCGGCCTACAGGGAAGTTTGTGAAGGCACCACCGGTCATGCTGAGGTTTGTCAGCTGGTCTTCGACCCCTCTGTGGTTTCTGTTGAAACCTTACTCTCGGTTTTTTGGCAAACTCATGATCCAACTACGCTGAACAGACAAGGCAATGATGTGGGTACGCAATACCGGTCCGTTATATTTTATCACAACGAAAATCAAAAGATGCTGGCACTGAAATACAAGGAGGAATTAAATAAAAGTAAGGCTTTCGATCGGCCTGTCGTAACTGAGATTCAGCCTTTCTCTGTGTTCTATCCTGCTGAAGATTATCATCAGAATTATTTTAATCAGAATGGCGAACAACCTTATTGTTCTTACATCATCGCACCCAAGGTTGAAAAGTTCAGAAAGGTCTTTAAACAGTACCTCAAAGAGGCGCATTAATGCTGTTAAAACCCGGCTTCGGTGGTATCTGGTGCGAAACAGCAGACGTGGTCATTGATCCTGCGGTTAAGGTCAAAACTTCGATTATTACCCACGCTCACAGCGACCACGCCAGGGCGGCATCTGAAACCATTATCTGTCATCGTTTCTCTGCACCCCTTGTCCGTCTTCGTCTAGGCTCCAGACCTGTTATCCGTGCGCTGGAGTATGGTGAAACAATAAAAATAAATGGGGTTAGTATTAGTCTTCATCCTGCCGGGCATATCCCCGGTAGCGCTCAGGTCAGAATTGAATTCAAAGGGGAAGTATGGGTGGCCTCGGGTGATTATAAACTTGGTCATGATAACATCAGCACTCCCTTTGAACCGGTTCGCTGTCACCATTTCATCACCGAATCTACTTTTGCGCTTCCGGTTTTTCGCTTTCCTGATCCGCAACGGGTTATTGACAAAGCATCTGCCGAGTTTAGATTTTTACAGCAGCAGCAGGGCGGCTCATTGATGGTTGCGGCATATTCATTTGGCAAAGCCCAAAGGCTGGCTCATGCGTTTTCAACGAAAGGATTTTTAATAAAATGCACTCCTGCCGTTGCAACTGCTACGCGTGCCCTTCAGCAGCTTGGCTGTCTGTCATTTCCCTGGCAACCATGGAACAATAAGCCTCTCCCGGAAAATGAAATTCTTCTCTATGGCTCAGGTGAAATTTCTCCGGGGAACAACATGGCAGATAAATCTATCCGGGCTGATTTCAGCGGATGGAACCAT
>JBIIMV010000333.1:0-2921 GCA_044337805.1 Bacteroidia bacterium | reverse complement strand
AATGCCGCATCCTGCCACCATCATCTTCCTGAGCATGGTCGGATTTTATTTTCTTCTCCTCGCCATGGGCTCTGAACTGCTTTTGGCCTTGCTGGGGGCAATTGCTTTCGGACTAAGCTCTTACTTTTTTCAATTGATCGAAGCCGGACATAATCCAAAGGGTTATGCCATGGCTTACATCGCCCCGGCCATCATGGGAATGCTCATGGCATACAGAAGATTTCCCTTCGCCGGAACCGCCATCTTTGCTCTAGCACTCTCGCTGCAGCTGGCCATGAACCACCTGCAAATTACCTATTACACCGCCATGCTCGCCCTCTTTGTTGCCGGCGCGGAAATTACAGGCGCCATTAAAAATAAAACCTTACCCGCCTTTGCCAGGTCAACAGTGATGCTCGGCATTGCAGCCTTGCTCGCAGTAGGACCAAATATCACGAACCTCTTGGTTACACAGGAGTATGGAAAATATTCAACCCGGGGCAAATCCGAATTAACCGATAATCCTGAAAACAAAACTTCAGGCCTCGACAAGGATTATGCAACTCAATGGAGCTATGGAAGAGCAGAAAGCTTTTCTCTGATGATACCGAATTTCAAAGGCGGACAAACACAGGCTATTCAGCAATACAGTAAGGATGCGCTGAAAGAGGTTGACCCCGACTTCGCACAATATATCGGTCAGATGAACCAGTACTGGGGAGACCAGCCCTTCACCTCAGGGCCCTTCTATGCCGGTGCTTTCATCATATTCCTCGCGGTGCTTGCCTTGTTCATCAGTTCCGACAGGCTGCGATTCTGGCTCCTCGGCGCTATCGTTCTTTCTCTGATGCTGGGCTGGGGTAAAAACTTTATGATGCTCACCGATTTCTTCATGGAAAACATCCCGGGATACAACAAATTCAGAGCAGTCAGCATGACCCTCGTGATTGCTGAGTTTTGTATCCCGCTCCTGGCCATGCTCGGACTGATGGAAGTGATGAAAAACCCCTCGGTCCTGACTCAAAAGCGGCAGTATTTCCTTACCGCTTTTGCGCTCACGGGTGGCCTCTGCCTGATCTTCTATCTTGCCCCTACAGCTTTTCAGGATTTCTTCGCTCAGGCTGACGGTGAATATGATAAAATAAAAAAACAACTCATCGACAGCAAACTGAACGAAGAGCAGATATCCCGTTTTATGGGCGGGATAGAAACGGCACGCATTGCCATATTTAAGGCTGATGCCCTCCGAAGCTTTCTCTTTATTCTTGCAGGAGCCGCCGCACTCTTCTTTTATTCCCTGAAACCTTTCAATAAGTCTGCCTTGCTCGGTGGTCTTGCCTTTCTGGTATTTATTGACCTCTGGGTGGTTGACCATCGCTACCTCAACAAGGAGAGTTTTGTTTCAAAATCTGCGATGGAGGTTCCTTTTTCGCCTTCCGCTGCCGATGAGATGATTCTCAAAGACCCCGATCCAAATTTCAGGGTAATGAATGTGGCTGCCAACACCTTTAATGATGCCTCTACAAGCTACTTTCACAAAAGCATTGGTGGCTATCACGGGGCAAAGCTTAAGCGCTATCAGGAGCTAATAGAATTTCAAATTGCCAAAAACAATATGAAGGTGCTGAACATGCTCAATGCTAAATATTTCATTGTTGCCGATCAGCAAACACGTGAACCCATGGCTCAACGAAATCCGGGTGCTCTCGGCAATGCCTGGTTTGTCAGGGAAATAAAATGGGTGCCGAACGCAGATGCTGAAATAAAAGCACTTACTGATTTTGAGCCTCAGAAAACCATCGTCATTGATGAACGTTTTCGTAAAGAAGCTGATAATAAGTTCTCTTATGATTCACTGGCAAGCATAAAACTGACTTCTTACAAGGCCGACGAGCTGGTGTATGATTACAAATCCGGTGTTCCGCAGATGACTGTTTTTTCTGAGATATTCTACGACAAGGGATGGAATGCCTATGTTGACGGACAATTACAGCCTCACTTCCGCGCAAATTATGTTTTGCGTGCCATGGTGCTGCCTGCCGGAAATCATAAGATTGAATTTCGCTTTGAGCCTCAGTCTTACCTGATGGGTGAGAAAATTTCTCTGGCAGGCTCTATTATGCTGTTCCTCTTTGCCGGTGCATTGCTGTTCATGCATTTTAGAAAAGGTAAGGAACAGGGCGTCGCCAAGGCTGCTTGAAAAAGGTTCTGATCATTACCTATTACTGGCCTCCGGGTAGCGGCGCCGGTGTTCAACGCTGGGTGAAACTCAGTAAATATCTTGCTGAACTGGGCGTTGAAACGCATGTCCTGACGGTTCGCGCGGAACAGGCAAGTTATCCCTTGCGTGATCAATCTCTGCTGAATGAGGTAGGGGAGAAGGTGATTGTGCACACCTGCGAAACCCGTGAATGGTTCTCTGCTTACGCAAAAATCAGCAAGGGCGGCTCGATTCCTTTTGCCGGATTTGCAGGTGAAGCCAAGCCTTCCGCCTTACAGAAATTATCTCGTTTTATCAGAGGTAATTTTTTTATTCCGGATCCCCGTAAAGGATGGAATCAATATGCCCTGCGTGAGGCAGAAGGATTAATCCGTAAACACGGCATACAAACGGTGATCACCACAAGCCCTCCTCACAGCACCCAGCTTGTCGGTCTGGCGCTGAAGAAGAAACTCAATGTTTGTTGGATCGCTGACTTGCGTGACCCCTGGACCGATATCTATTATTATAAGCAATTTTATCATCTCCCTCTTGCCGCTGCTATAGATAGTCGTTACGAAAGACGTGTGCTTGAAAATGCCGATCGCATTGTGGTGGTAAGCCGTGATATGAAGCGGCTGTTCCTCGGCAAATCAGCGAAAATAGAGCCCTCCAGGGTAAATGTCCTGCCCAACGGGTTCGATGAATCTGACTTTAATCAACATTCAATCGAAACGCAACA